>JADGCM010000031.1 GCA_015228995.1 Magnetococcales bacterium | reverse complement strand
TTTCTGGTGGCGGTGGATATCCGTTATGGCTCCCCAACACAGGGACATTGGTTTGGTTTAGAAGCAGCAGCATCGGATCATCTGCATCTCTACGCCCCAGCCGGTTTTGCGCGTGGTTTCGCGGTGCTGTCTGATGAGGCCGAGATCCAATATCTGTGCACCAGTATCTATAATCCGGCTGGGGAATCAGGCTTCCGTTGGGATGATCCCGATATTGGCATCCAGTGGCCGTTGTCACCAGCGGAGGTGTCGTTATCCAATAAAGATCAGCAGGCGCAGAGCTGGCAGCAGTGGTTGGCTCGTCCTGAGTCGCAGCAGTTCGTCTACTGACCCCTCACCCCCAGCCCCCTCTCCCACAAGGGGAGAGGGGGAAGCCCAGCTAATCCAGCGGAGGCGACGTGGCGAAAAAACATCTCAAGCGCTACATGGAACGGTTGAACGAGATTGGCGTTGCCCTCTCTTCAACCGACCAAATCGACCATCTGTTGGAAATGATCCTGCTTTACGGCAAAAGCCTGACCCACGCCGATGCCGGTACCCTCTACCTAGTGGTTGACCAACGCTGGGTCCGGTTCGAGATCGTCCGTACCGACTCGTTGGGTTTTGCTATGGGGGGCACCTCTGGTAAGAAAATTACCTTGCCTCCTATTCCTCTCTATCGGGCTGATGGTGAGCCCGATCTGCGTTCTGTGGTTGCCCGTGCCATTCTCAATCAACAGACCATCAACCTTGAAGATGCCTACCAGACCGCCGACTACGACCTAACTAAAATGCGTGAGTTTGACCGTCAATACGGTTATCGGTCGCGTTCCTGTCTCACGGTACCGTTGCGGATCAAGGGTGAGGCGGCTGTGGGGGCCATTCAGCTCATTAATGCGACCGACCCTGATAATGGTCTCGTTATCCCGTTTTCCAAAGATGACACCACCATGGTCGAGTCCATGGCTTCCCAGGCAGCGTTGGCGCTGCACAATTACCGATTGCATCACCGTGTGAAGATGCAATTGGGCTATCAACAGGCCATCGTTTCCATCCATCGCATTGCCTTAACGCGGGGCGCTTGGTCGGATAAAATGGCGCGGGTGTTGGAGCAGATTATGGCGGTGATTCGACCGCGCTCCGGTAGCCGTGGTGGGCTGTTTCTGACGCTCCTCCGTGGCGACGATGTGGAGATCGTGACCGAGATCGCCCTGGGTTTGGACGCCGCCCAGTTGGCTTGGTGTCGGCAGTTGTCCTGCGATAGCCAGCGGGCTGCTGTCATGACCGTCCAGATGTTGCCGGGGGGGCATATCGTCGTCCCGATTCGGCTGGAAGCTGAACATTTTGGTACCATCCAGATTATATGTAACGACATCAGTGCCTTGGTAGCGGAAGAGAGTGATTTCTTACTCACTGTCAGCACCATTTTAGCGGGGGTGCTGGCGTGTGATCGCAGCCAGGAGGCTTTGCGGCAAGCCAAAGAGATGGCCGACAGCGCCAACCAGATCAAAGGCGCTTTCTTGGCCAACATGAGTCACGAAATTCGTACCCCATTGAATGCAGTAATTGGCCTCTCCGATCTGGCCCTGCAGCACGAGATGGCACCAAAAATACTGGATTATCTCACTAAAATCTCCTACTCTTCCAAGACGCTGTTGCGTATTATCAACGATATTCTCGATTTTTCTAAAATTGAAGCCGGTAAGCTGGAGTTTGAACAGGCCAATTTCTGGCTGTATGAGCTGTTTGATCGTCTTACGGATATTTTTCGTGCCAAAATTAATGAGAAACAGCTGGAATGGGTGTTGGATTTGGCCGAAGCGTGCCATTATGAACTCGTCGGCGATGCACTGCGTCTGCAACAAGTGTTGCTCAATCTGATTGGCAACGCCATTAAGTTTACTACTACCGGTACCATTACTGTAGCGGTCAGCCCTGTTCAAGAGACGGCGGAGCGCGTTACACTCCAGTTTTCAGTGCGTGACAGCGGCATTGGTATCCCGCCAGAATATCTCCATAAATTATTTGACCCCTTTACCCAAGCGGATAATTCGACCACCCGTCGTTTTGGGGGTACCGGTTTGGGACTCTCTATCAGTCAGCGCTTGATCCAAAAAATGGGGGGGCGGTTGTGGGTCACCTCGGCAGTGGGACAGGGCAGCCTCTTCACCTTTACCGCCACGTTTGGTCGGCCAGCGGTGATCAACGACTGGACGATGCGCCTACCCGACACTTTATTCCAACTCAATATGTTGGTTGTCGACGACAATGAAGCCGCACGCCAGGCACAGCACAAGATGCTGACGCGTTTGGGTGGGGTGGTCACCGGTGTGGCTTCCGGAGAGGCAGCGATTGACGCTTGGCAACAGGCGATGGCGGCTGGCCAGCCGTACCAGTTGGTGCTAGTCGATTGGCTGATGCCAGAGCTCAATGGTCTGCAAACCGTGCAACGGATCAAAGAGTTGGCTGGGGAGATGCCACCTAAAACAATTTTGCTGCCACTGCTGGATTGTGAGGAGCAGGTGTTAGCACAGGGGGCGCTGGTCGGTATCGATGCCAGTATCGCTAAACCCGTTGGTTGTATGGTGCTATTGGAGACCATTCTAGAGTTATTTGGGCAGCGGGGTGTGGCACGCATCCCTTCTGTACCAGCGGCTATCCACCACCACCAGGAAATCCGACAACGCCTTGGCGGTGCTCGGGTGTTGTTGGTGGAGGATAACGCCATCAATCGGCAGGTAGCCAGTGAGATTTTGAGCGGGGCCGGGTTGGTTGTTGAAATGGCGGTGGATGGTGTCGAGGCGGTGGCCAAGATCGCCCAATCAACTTTTGATGCGGTGCTCATGGATGTGCAGATGCCAAACATGGATGGTTATCAGGCCACCCGCCAGATACGCCATGACCCACGCCACCAACAATTACCAATCATTGCCATGACCGCCAATGCCTTTGCCGAAGATCGTGCCAACAGTCTAGCCGCCGGTATGAACGATCACGTCGTTAAACCGATTGATCGGGATAATCTGTTTGCGGTGCTGATGCAGTGGATCGATCCGGCTTGCATTGATCGCAGTGCTGCTGTGGTGCCGCCGCCGGAACCGCCGGTTTCCCAGCTGCACGCAGCTGCACTACCCGACACCCTAGTGGGGATCAATCTCAAGTGTGCCTTGGACCGTCTCAATGGCAATCGGCAGCTGCTGCGGTCGCTGCTGTTGGAATTTGCCCGCGATTTTGCGGACACGGACCGCCGTATTGAGGCATCATTGGCCGGTAAGCGGCAGAGTGACCTCAAAGATGCCGAGCGGTTGGCGCACTCGGTGAAGGGGATGGCGGGCAACATCGCCGCTGAAAAATTATTCAAAACGGCCCTAACCTTGGAACAGGCCATTCGTGACGGCAATCGAGCACAATGGCCGCCGTTACTACAAGACTTTCAAACCAGTCTCACTCAGGTGGTGACATCGATTACTGTGCTGAGTCCGGCCGACCAAGTGGCTAGCCATGCTGCAGCCATCGATTGGGATCAAGTCCGCCCATGGCTGATGGAGCTGGAAAACCGTCTAAAAAATTACAACGTCTTGGCCCAAGAGAGTCTGGATGTTCTGAAGCCATTGTTGCAGGGCAGCGACTGGCAACAACTGCTCAACTTGATTGAAGCCAGCTTAGCGACCTTCGATTTTGAAGTGGCGCTGGCCCATTGTGGCACGCTCATGCGTATGGTGTCGACGAGTGCCCCCTCATGAAACCGCTGTTGTTGGTGGAAGATTCAAAGAGCTTCGGTGCGGTTCTTAAACGTCGCCTGGAGGAGGCCTTGGCGGTCGAGGTCGTTTGGGCGCGGAGCCACGCCGAGGCAGCCCGGCTGATCCAGCAGCAGGCCGACGCCTTTGCTCTCGCCGTATTGGATCTCAACCTCCCCGATGCCCCCGATGGTCAGATCGTCGATTTTGTGTTGTCGCAGAATATTCCGGCGATGGTCATGACCGGAGAATATAAAAAAGAGACGCGGGCCCGGATGATGGCCAAAGGTATCCTCGACTATTTCGTTAAAGACCATATCAACGTCATTGACACGTTGATCCATACTATCCAACGCATCGATAAAAACCGTCGATTTACCCTATTGGTGGTCGATGATTCCCGCAGTACCCGTACCCTGTTGAGCCGATTTTTGCAACGTTATGGCTTTCAAATCCTGGAGGCCGAGAATGGCCTGCAAGCCCTAGAGTTGTTTGACAAGCAGCCGATCCAAATTGTATTGGCCGATTATCACATGCCCGGTATGGATGGATTCCAGCTGACGCGTAAAATTCGCGCCCGTTTAGGTCGCAACGAGGTTTGTGTCATCGGTCTATCGTCGCAGGATGATCCCGATATGGCCATTCATTTTATCAAGGCTGGGGCCAATGATTTTTTAACCAAATCGAGCCAGAACGAAGAGTTGTTGTACCGAGTATTACAGAATATCGAGATTATTGAGCATAATCTGCTGTTGGAGCAACAAATCCAGGAGCGCACCAACGATATCAAGGAGCGAGAGACCTTTCTTGAGAATATTCTTGGCAGTGCCTTGGATGCCATCATCACCATCGATCACCAACAGAAAATTGTCCAATTTAATCCTGCCGCCGAGATGTTGTTTGGCTATAGCAAACAAGCAGTCTTGGGCCAACCGGTTGATATTCTGATCCCTGCCGAGTATCGCAGCCAACACCAAACCGCTATTGCACGGCACCGCGACCAGAGTGGCCAATTTGCCCCCATCTATCGGCGCGTTGAGATCCCTGGCTTGCGCATGGATGGCAGTTGTGTCGATCTGGACGTGGGCTTGACCTCGGTCCAATCAAAGGGTGAGGTTTATTATACTGCTTTTATGCACGATGTGACCGACCGCAAGCAGTTGATGAAGTCACTCAAGGAGACGCTGGATGTGGTCGAGTCGGCCAACCGCACCAAAAGCGAATTTCTGGCCAACATGAGCCATGAGATTCGGACCCCCCTCAATGCCGTCATTGGCCTGACCGATCTGGCGTTACAACAAGCTGATATATCGCCGAAGATATGTGACTATCTCAGCAAAATTGCCCATTCTTCCAAATCGTTGCTGCACATCATTAACGACATTCTCGACTTTTCCAGAATCGAAGCGGGACAACTCCAGTTTGAACAGAGCGATTTTTTATTACAGGAGTTACTGGAGCAGGTGGCCGAATTGTTTCACGGTCAGATGGTGGCCAAACAGTTGGCGTGGCGGTTACATCTGGGCGAGGCTTATGCGGGGACGTTGGTGGGCGACGCGATGCGCTTGCAACAGGTGTTGCTGAACCTAGTTGGCAATGCGATCAAGTTCACTGAGGTGGGCGCCATTGAAGTTGAAGTCAAGACGCTCCAAGAGACCACAGACCGGGTGACGCTGCAATTTATGGTACAAGACAGCGGCATTGGCATCGCTGCCGAGCAAATCACGCGGTTGTTTCAACCGTTCACCCAGGTCGACAACTCGGCCACCCGTCAATTTGGCGGTACCGGTTTAGGACTATCGATCAGCCAACGGTTGGTACAACAGATGGAGGGTCATATTTGGGTTGTCTCTGAGGTGGGGCAGGGGAGCCAATTCTATTTTACTGCCAGCTTTCAGCGACCAGCAGCGGACCATTCTGCGGCCACGCCAGCACAACGGCCACCACGCCAGCATGACCCAGCCAAAGTCAGGCAACGCCTTGGCGGTGCCCGGGTGCTGCTTGTTGAAGACAACGCCATCAATCGACAGGTAGCCAGCGAGATTCTGGCCGGTATTGGGCTGGTGGTTGAAGTGGCCGCTGATGGTAACGAAGCGGTCGCCAAGGTGACTGAGACTGAATCAAAGTTCGATGTGGTGTTGATGGATATTCAGATGCCGCATCTGGACGGCTATCAGGCGACTCAGAAAATTCGGCGCGACCCCCGTCTGCAGCAATTGCCGATCATTGCCATGACCGCCCACGCCTTGGCTGAAGATCGAGCCAAAAGTCTTGCTGCTGGTATGAACGACCACGTTACCAAGCCAATCGATAAAAATCAGCTTTTTTCAGCGCTGTTGCAGTGGGTTGATGCCACACACTTACCCAAGGCAGTAGTTACCGCAGAGCCGCCGCGACCAGATGACGGTGACGAGGGGCTGCCAGAGTACATAAGTGGCATCCAATTGCCACAGGCCCTGGAGCGACTCAATGGCAATTGGCGGTTGTTGCGGTCGCTACTGCTAGAGTTTGGCCGTGATTTTGCCGACGCAGGTCATAAAATCAGCCTGTTATTGGCTGGTAAACGCCAAGACGACTGCAAAACGGCCGAACGATTGGCCCACTCGGTCAAAGGTATGGCGGGCAATATTGCGGCTCGGGAGCTGTTCCAGGCTGCTTTGGCGCTGGAGCAAGCCATTCGTAAACAGCACCGCCCAGAATGGCCGCTGCTGTTGCAAGCGTTCCAAACGAGTTTGGATCAAGTTTGTGCCGCGATTGCAACTTTGCAGCCAGCCGCCACTCTGGACGGTGCCGCAGATGGGAGCGATAGCAGCCGAGCCGTCGACTGGGACCAAGTCCGGCCGTTGTTGACAGAACTGGGACAGCATCTCAGAAATTATAACGTGCTGGCTCAGGAGAGTCTGGTGGCGCTTCAGCCATTGTTGCGGGGCACGGCCCTGCAACAGCCGTTGCTGCGGTTGGAAGAGAGTTTAGCTGCTTTTGACTTTGAAGCGGCATTGGGACATTGGGGGGATATATCGCAGGAAAAATAGTCTTTCCACTCTTACAAGTGGGCTTGCAACAGTTGCTCGGCGGCTTCGTGAATGCGACGAAATTGTTCGGCATCACCGCCACAATCAGGGTGATGACGCCTCGCTAGGTGGTGATAACGCTGCTTGATCTGTTCGCGACCAGCTGGGGCGGTGAGCCCTAAGGTCTGCAACGCTTGTTGCTGCTGCTCCTGACCGAGATAACGGCGCCAAAAGCCATCGAGCATGGCTCGGACTGCGGCGGCATCGGTTTGGTGCAGCTGATTCAGATCGAGATAATAGGCGCGTAGGGGGTCATGGGTGGCAGGGGTGTGGTCGCCTATGTCGCCTATCACCATGGGGGGAGACGCTGTTGGGTACAAAACAATAGCCAAGCAGTGGATGGATAAATCTCCCTGGCCAGCGGCCAATAAACGATCCCGTAATTGATAAAGCAGGTGGAACAAGAGAAAATGGAGGCGGAACAACGTCAGCGGGTCTTGTAGGGGATATTCTTGCGACTCGGTATACCACGGCGCGATCTGCTCAGCCCGTAGTAGACGATAGAGTTGATATTCACGTAGCCCGTCTGGATGATCCCTCAGTAGGGCATAAATACGATCTAACGGTGGTTCTAACCCCGCCATCAATGAGGGCCCATCCATTAGTGGAACAACATCCACCACAACTGCATCAGCAGTACCCCGACCAGCAACACCAACACCAGCACCCCGGCACGACGCCAAAAAGACTGTTTGAGACGCTCGTAGCCGTATAACAGCGTTGTGGTCCGATCAAAGCGGACGCCAGCTTGCTGTTCTGGCAAAATATTGGCCGATAATGGGGCAAAGGCATCGACATTAAAGGCTCCACGTCGTGGCTCCGGCTGGGCTGTAAGGGGACCCACCTCGTCAACGACGCGCTGCAAGGCGGCTGTACAGCGGCGTTCTGCTTCTTCGTGCCCCAAATCAGCAGCTTGACGCCAAGCGGCCACCGCTTCCTTATCCTGTCGGAAGCGTGTTAGTAGGTTACCGAGATTGAACCACGCTCCCACGTGGTGTGGGGCTCGTTCCAAAGTCAGCCGGTAGAGGGCCTCCGCTTCGGCGTGACGGCCGGTTTCGTGGAGAATCCACCCCAGGGTAAAGCGAGCCTCGGCGCTGTCCGGATTAACACGCAGCGCTGCCCGAATCGCCGCTTCGGCCTGCATCGGATCGTCTTTGGTCATCCAGGCTACCGCCTCGCTTTGCCAAATCAGCGCCTGCCCCATTTCCTCAGCGGTAATACGGCGGCCCAATTCTGCCCCGGGGCCATCGCTACTACTACTGTACAGGCTACCAACATGGCGCAACTCCGACTGTTCGCGGATGGCGGCAATTTGCCGCTCAATGTCGTCCAGTCGCTCTTCTAGGTATTGCCGTAAGGTCTCGATAGACTCGCTACCATTCATGGGGCAGCAGATCCACCACTCTGGGTCTGTTGTAGCCACTGCCGCGCCACGGTCAAGGCCTTATCAACCTGATCTTGGCTTAACTTACGACTGACCATGCGCAAGTTATTGGTGGCATCGGTGTCGTTCTGTACTGCCGCCAGTGAGTACCAGAAATAAGCTCGAACCGGGTCTTTGGGCACGCCCCGCCCCTCTTCGTACATCCAGCCTAAATTGCGCTGGGCACGGACGTCGTTCTGCTCCGCCGCCTTCAAATACCAGTGGGCTGCCTGAGCCATATTAGCAGGCACCCCCTTGCCTTCCTCATATAACCAACCCAGATTGGATTGGGCCCCGGCATGATCTTGTTGTGCCGCTTTCAAATACCATTGTAACGTCTGCTGGTAGTCCTGGGTCACCCCATTGCCTTTTTCGTACAACAGACCGAGGTTGTTTTGCGCATCGGCCAAGCCTTGGGCTGCGGCACGACTAAACCACTGAAAGGCCTCTGTGGCGCTTTTCGAGACGCCAAGGCCCGATTTTTTATGCTCGCCATAGCGGTTTTGGGCTTTAGCGTGACCCTGCTCAGCTGCCATCAGGAACCAACGGGCAGCGGCGCCGTCGTCTTTGTAGACACCGGTACCAGCAGAACACTTATCCCCCATAATCCACTGCGCCTCGACATGGCCCGCTTCAGCTGCCTTGGTATACCAATGCACCGCCTGACCTGAGTTGACCGGCTGCCCCCCCTCGCCACGATCATAAATGGCCGCCAACCGCATCATCGCTGTCACGTCACCCAACTGAGCCGCTTTGGTATACCAGACCAGTGCCGTTGCCACATCTTGCAAGCCCAATGTCCCTTGAAATAAGGCATCGGCCAAGTGGAGTTGCGCTTCTTTATTGTTCTGCTCGGCCACCAGGCGGTAAAATTGCAACGCCTTGTTCGGATCGGCCTGGGTGCCTTGTCCCAACTCAAACATCTGTGCCACTCGCCACTGAGCGGGAACAATGGCGTGCTCAGCCGCTTTCACATACCAACCAAAGGCCTGGTCAATATCTTTTTGTACGCCGTGTGCCCCTTGGTCAAACAGTTGGGCAACGCGGTATTGCGCCTGTGGTTCTCCAGCCGTCGCTGCGCTGCGGTAAAGTGTAATAGCGGTATCGATGTTCCGCGTCACGCCGTTGCCGCTCTCCAGCGCCTGGGCCACTTCAAACTGTGCCTGCGGATAGTTGGCAGCGACCGCCTTCTGCAACCAACGTAGGGCTTCGTCCCAATTTTTGGCGGTGCCTTCACCCGTCTTGTGCGCCATCCCTAGACGATAGTAAGCCTCGGCCGATCCCTTCTCCGCCGCCCGACGGATCCAGTCAAAAGCGTATGAGCGATTGGCCGGTAGGTCCTGCCCGACCTCATAACGGTGGGCCAGCTGCAACATCGCTTCCGGGTCACCCTGGTCGGCTTTTTCCTGAATCTGCTTCAGTTGATTGGCGCGAACCTGTTCCGGTGTCAACATCCGATCACCACGACTCATCACGAACCAAAAGGTGTAGCCAACTCCTAGTGTCAGTAACAGCGACAACACCCCGATGATGATGCGTGCCTGAGTACTGATACCGGTGCTAGACAACGCCTTAAGTCCAGCCGAGACGAATTCATCTTGCCCACCTTCCTCGCTTTCGACGGCACGGAGCCACTCAGCAATGGTACGGGGACGATCTTTTTCATCGATCTGCAACGCCAAATCAATGGCTTTCAGTAACGATTCAGAATAGCGTCCTTGGCCAACTTCGACGGCGGCAATGAGGGGGTCGGGCTGACCGCGCATGACCGCGCTGCTACGCTGTGGCGAACCAACTGGTTTTTTGCCACTGATACTGCGATACATCACGGCGCCAATGGCATAGATATCGGTCCAGGGTCCCTGACGGGCAGCATCCTCGAAATATTGCTCCATAGGGGCGTAATTAGGAGTCAGGACCGCCGTCATGTGGCCGCTGCTCTCCTGTCCCTCGGTCTTTTGGCGTGCCGAGCCAAAATCAAGCAGCACCGGGCTACCGTCTTTATGACGGATAAAAATATTATCAGGCTTGATGTCACGATGAACAAAGCCTTCCGAGTGCAAAATCGAGATACCCTGCAACAGCGGTAGGATGATCGCTAGCAGCTCACGTTCATCCAATACCTTCTTCTCGCGCAACACCGCCGCCATGGAGGTACCATCTTCGTATTCCATGACCATATAGGCGCTGTTGAATTCCTCAAAGAAGGTGACCACCCGCACCAAACTGACATGCTTGAATTTCGCCAGAGTCCGTGCTTCTTGGAGGAACCGGCCCCGTCCTTTGATAAAGGCCGCCTCATGCTCGGCCGAACGGGGATGAATACTGCCATCGCTGCGCCGGATAGAGACTTGCGACGGTAGATATTCCTTGATAGCGACGTTGGTATCCAAGCGCGTGTCGAAGGCCTTATAGGTCACGCCGAAACCGCCCTGGCCCAGCACCTTATCGATGCGATACCACATCAGCATCTGGCCAACACGCAGCACATCGGCATTATCGCTGCTACTGGCTTGGGGGGGCGGGGGAGGGGCCTCTTCCTGCGTTGGTTGATTGGCTGTCAGTTGGGTGGTCGTCCCCAACGAGGCGGGAGCCGCTAGTACCGTGGCGCCGCCATCTTCGTCATCTGTATCTGGCAGACTGGCGATAGGAGAGGCGATCACCGTGGCCGCATTGTCATCGTCTTCATCTGACCAAGTTGTGGACGACGGTAGTGACGGCGATACCACTACCGTGGCGACGTCATCTTCACCCTCTTCGTCCGAGCGGAAGTCCAAATTTGGTGCGATTGGTGCCGCTTCATGCTCCCCCTCGCCATCTGTGGGAGAGGGGGTTGGGGAGTGAGGGGGAACCAAAAAACCATCCTCTTCGTCCGAGCGAAAGGGGGAAGCAGGCACGACGGGTTCATCTGCAACCGGCGGCTGTTCTACTATCCTCTCGCCCATACGCTCTCCCTCGCCATCTGTGGGAGAGGGGGTTGGGGGGTGAGGGGGAGTTAGAAACCCATCTTCTTCGTCCGAGTGAAAGGTCAAACTCGGTACGATTGGTTCCTCTTCATGCTCCCCCTCGCTACCTGTGGGAGAGGGGGGTAGGGGAGGAGGAGTCAGAAACCCGTCTTCTTCGTCCGAATGAAAGACCAGTGGTGGAGCAATATCGGACGCGTCTATATCATCTGCCTTATTTGGCGCATCAGGCGCTGGAGTAGACTCTTCCGTAGGTTCTAGAGTCAATAAAGGCAGGGCCGTTTCGTCTTGATCCTCGAAGTGAAGAATCAAACCACGTTCCTGGCGTTTCTCTCCATCGGCGGCGGAGCTAGCCAGTGGCGTTCCTTCGTCCGCCAACTGCAATGTTGGGAACAGTGCCCCATCATCCTCTTTATTGACCATCTCCTCGTCTCCCTAAAAAAATAATTTCCCAAAAATAGCTGTTAGCCCACGCGCCTGCCACCGTAACGGCGGCCGCCACGATAGCGCGGGCGCGATCGGTTAGACACTGAGTCAACGGGATCCTGTTGCTGCCGTCTGGTCTGCCAGCACTCCTGACAGCGCTCGTGAAATAGATCGGGGGGGAGCGGTCGGCCACACTGCTGACATAAACGCAGATGAAATTGACTCCGCGCCAAGATACGGTTGATCTCTTGGTTGATCTCATCACGCTGCCGTTCAGCCTCAGCAAGTTCCGGGAAACAACAACCAAATCGATAATGCAGCCAGCAGTAAAGGTTGACCACCTTCATGGCCGTTTCCAACACATTGAGTCGATTGCTGCGTTGACCGACATATTTTTGGGTCAAAGCCAGAGCCTGTTCTGGCAGCATCACTTGTCCCATGGCCACGGTAACAACCATCTGCTCAAATACCGACATGACTGGTAACGAACGAATAGCCACTGGTGCTGCCGAGAGAGAAAAACGAGTGGCAAAGTCCATCTCCGGGAAACGATCGGTGATGCGGGCCAGCACAATTTGGTCGTCTAAGTTGGCGACTTCGTATATTTTTGGATCCGGTTTGACCAACTGCTGGAACACAGTCAGCATTTGTGCCAACCGTGGGGCAGCTTCGTGCTGCTGCAAACCAGCCAGAGCCTGCAAGTGATCCAGACTAGGAGCGAGATGGGCTTTGCGAACAGCGGCTGGCTTCTGTTCCAGCAAACGGCGGACCGGTTCAATCGGCAAGGCAAAAGTGCCCACCCACCCACTCTCGTTCAAGCCAAATCGGCCGGCACGACCAGCAATTTGGCGCACCTCCAGGGGGGTGAGCAGATGCTCCTTCCGGTCAATCATTTTGTGATCTTGGGCAAATAAAATAGTGCGGATGGGCAAATTGAGACCCATACCAATGGCATCCGTAGCCGCTAACAATGGGGCCTCTCCAGAGGCAAACAGGCGCGCTTGTTCCCGCCGTACTTCGGGCGGTAAGGAGCCGTACAGCACCGCCACCCGCTGCCGTGTTTGTCGTTCGATGGTGTTTTTTAAGCCCAACACCGCCGCACGGGAAAAGGCAATGATCGCTGTTCCCGGTTCCAGCGCCTCCAAAGAGCGTACCGGCCGCCGCATGACCTGCAAGGGGGCCAAACGTTCCAGTTCGACCACATCGTAAGGTTCACCCGTCAATTGGAGTAGTTTTTCGACCACCGGACGACATTCAGGAGCTCCTACCAGACAGACCTCACGTGCCTGTACCCCTAGAATAGCCTGGGTCCAGGCCCAGCCCCGCTCCGCATCACCCAGCATTTGCACTTCATCAATGACACAGAGGTCATACCGCTCGCCAAAGGAGATCATTTCAATGGTGCTGGCAGTGTGGCAAGCTTGCTCTACCAACAGTTTCTCCTCACCGGTTACCATGCTGCAAGGCACCCCCCATTCGTTGAGGGTCGCCGCTACCTCCATGGCCAGCAACCGCAGCGGCGCCAGATAAACGCCCGTCTCTGCCACAGCCAGACGACGTAACGCCTGAAACGTCTTGCCGGAATTAGTCGGGCCAATATAGAGCGTGATGTGGCGTGTCTCGTTGCGTGCGGCAAACAATAGGTGAAACTCGTCAATCCGGGTTGCTTGTGCCACATGGCGTTGGAAGCGATCCTGTTCCAGCGCTTTGGTAAAGCGGCCATAATATTCCCAATAAGGGCCCGGCATGAGCGCATCGTTGTACTGGCGTTGTTCCTGACGGATCAACTCTGCATCAATGCGCTGCGCCAATTCTGGTTCATCCCAGCATTCCTGGCCCATCACTGCCGTAAAACGATGACGCCGATAACCGGCCACCGCCTCATGCCACGGAGTCATCAGCGGCTGGGGGAAGGCATGCTCCAATAACTCGGCACGCGGCGCTAAAGTGTGCCAGCGTTCTAATAGGGCCTCTCGCTGTTGCAGCAACATCGTCAATGTGTACTCGGCATCTGGCCCGGGTACCATAGAAAGTTGCTGCTCCCAGGTCAGCAGATCTCCTTCCAATAAATGCCACTCCCGCTGCCACTGGCGACAGTTGTTGAGGATGCTCTGGCGATGCAGATGGACATACTCAATCTCGTCAACCGTCTGGTCGCTGGTGTAGACTGTATAACTTCCCCCCTCGACATCCGTTACGCTCTGACCAACAGCGTCCGGCCGTATGAAACGGCCCAATTTTTTCCATGCCTTGCGGGTTTTTGCAACGGCTAGATCATCCCCCACCACAAATCATTCCCTCAATTGTCCTCTCATTCCTACGCTATTTGCTCCCTATGTGATTCCCTATGGCTGTGTCCTGGGGGCAAAATCGGATGGCCGCTCAACCGCATCGCCTCGACAACAATCCGCGCCATCTGCTCGGGTGTATAGAGATCACTATTGATCACCATCTCGTAGTAACTTACACCACCAGCAAAGCGCTGATAGACATTCTTGACGAACTCTTGCCTTTCTTTATCCATCTTGATGATCAGCTTGGTTGCAGCCGCCTCACTGATACCATTCTGCCGCGATAGCCGAGCGGCACATATCGGTAAGGAGCCTTCAACCCGCAATCGAAAAGCACGTCGTGAGGAGAGAATAAGATGCGCCCCGCGACCGACAATCACTCCGCCTTGTAGACTGACCGCCAAAATAACTTTTACCATATGGTAATAAAATTCATCCTTGGTGGAGCCCTTCTTGGCAAACAGCATCTGCATCCAATCTTCCACCATGCTGCCTACGTGCTCATCCAACCTGGAAACCAACGCTCGGTCCATTTTTGTGCGTCGGGTAATCTCGGTTAAAATTTCTTTATCGTAGAGCGGTACATGTAGCTGTGCAGCCAATATCCTTGCCACATCAATGCTAACGGCTCCATAAGAGCGTGACACCGTCACCAAGGGATAAGTTGGACGCTCATTTTTTTCAAAGGTATCCTCGTAGATCTTGGCGTCCATGATGGAGTGGAGAATACCGATCGTCTTGCTGGTCATTATGTAGAGTCCCTCTTCTAGAAAGTCATGGTCCTGTTCAGAAT
>JADGCM010000030.1 GCA_015228995.1 Magnetococcales bacterium | reverse complement strand
ATTCGTGTGGATAGTGGAACATCAAGAAATTTGCCCCGAAGGGGCATCATGTTCACTTCATCCGAACCGTACGTCAGCAAGGGGGCTAGTCGGTCAAAACAGCGCTGACTTTCAAATTCTTCGTTGTTAATAGCTTGCCCTAACTGCAGCAGTAGCGTTTGGATGGCGACATGATCCAGCGGTATCGTTCCAACCGGACCATCCGTGGCCCGTGGCGATTGTTTCATGGCCGCAATAGCGTCGATGACTTCGAGCAGGGCAGCCTCAAATTCATCCAGCTGTGGGAGCAGGTGTGTAATCGGTTGGCCGAACTGTTGCTCCAGGGATGAGGCGGCTTGAAATAGCCTATGGGCCGACAGATTGCCCGCTAAGCCTTTGACCGTATGGAGCAATTGGGCGGCCGATTGGAGATCTTTTGGGTGTTGGCTGGTTAGATTCGAACGCAATGTTGCTGCCGCTTGAGCATAATCACGATGAAATTCAGACAGCACCGAACGAAACAACCGCTGGTTACCATTGAATCGTTCCAGGGCAGCAATGTGGTCAATACCCGCCAGTGCCGGACAGATGGACCCATCGTTGTCTGGTAGCACGGCCTGGACCACAGGACCCAATCCCAGCCCGGTGCGAGGTTGGATCCATTCGAGCAAAGTGGCGTAGAGCTGCTGTTTGTTAATCGGTTTTGAGACATGGTCATTCATACCGGCCTGTAGGCATCGGTTACGATCACCGCTCATGGCATGTGCCGTCATAGCGATGATCGGCAAGTTGTGATGACGGGGATCGCTACGTATTCGGTTGGTAGCCGTGTAGCCATCCATTTGGGGCATCTGAATATCCATGAGCACCGCATCAAAATGGGTCTCTGCTACCTTGGTGCAGGCCTCCAGTCCGTTAGCGGCGATGGTCACCGTCAGACCGATATTCTCCAGCAACTCGCAGGCGACCTGCTGATTGATGGCATTGTCTTCAACCAGCAAGATCCGTGCTGTACCGATGCGTTGCCTGATGTCCGTCACATCGACTACCGCCCTTTGGGTGCTAGCGATGGTACGGACTTTTTCTGGTTCCAGGATCCGTTGGTAGGGTATTGTGAAATAAAAGGTGCTGCCTTGTTCAGGTACCGTATTAACCCAGATCCGGCCATCCATCATTTCCACCAGCCTTTTACTGATCGACAGCCCCAGACCCGTGCCACCAAATCGCCGGGTGGTAGAACTGTCAACCTGGGTAAAAGGTTGGAAGAGTCTGGTTGCTTGTTGATCGGTCATGCCGATGCCGGTATCGTGCACTGAAAATTGCAGCGTGACGCGATCGTCTGACTGCTGCAGGGTAACAACTTTAACTTCAATAGTGCCTTGATCGGTAAACTTAATGGCGTTGCTGACCAGATTCATCAGGATCTGTTCCAGACGCAGCGGGTCACCGCGCAATTGGTAATAGCACTCTTGGGAAGCACAGAAGATCAATTCAAGCTGTTTATTCGCTACCTGGACCCGGAACAGATCGGTTAGGTGGTCGAAGATATCCTGCAGCAGGAAATCGGTCTGTTCCAGCTCCAGTTTATTGGCTTCAATCTTGGAAAAATCGAGCACATCGTTGATGATATGCAGTAGAAAACGGGAAGAATCGGCAATTTTGGTCAAGTAATCCGCTATTTTGAGTGGTGGCTGGTGTTGTAAAGCCAGATCAGCCAGACCCATGATGGCATTCATCGGTGTACGGATTTCATGGCTCATGTTAGCCAGAAAATCGCTTTTGAATCGATTGGCGTCGGCGGTTTCCTGCTTTCTGCGCTGCTGTTCAATCAAGTTGGCCAGGGTGTAGGAGATGGTGGTGAGGAAAGCCTCTTCATCAGGATTGTAGTGATGCCCATCTGGCACATAAAGGGTGAAGATTCCAATGAGACGTTCGCCGAAGAAAATGGGTACACAATAGTGGCCATGGGGAGGCATGTCGGGAAAACGGGTCTCGTGGTCGTCATCGATACAGGAGGCAAAAATGATTTCACGTTGCTGGGCAGCTCGACCACAAAGACATTGTCCCATAGCAACCCGATCGCATAGCGTCAGCAGAGAGGGATGCAACCCTAATTGTGCTGTCAGGATCAGCTGTTCTCCTGCTTCATCCATCAGAAAAATAGCTCCACGGTATTGCAAGGATAGCCATGGAACTGTGAGAATGATCTCTAAGGCGACCTGCAGTTGGTCGACCATGGACAAAGGTTCGGCGCTGGTCTCCAATAAGGCGCTGATGGCAATGCGGGAACTTTGACTGTTGAGTTCTTTTTTCTGCAACGCCTGTTTGTGGCTGATATCTCGAAATACCAGCACTGCGCCACTGATTTCGCCCTGGTCCAGCAACGGGATGCTGGTATACTCGACCGGGAAACTGGTGCCATCCTTGCGCCAGAACACCTCGTTCTCTACTTGGTATTGATGGCCATCCTGAAGGGTAGTGTAGTTGGGACAGCGTTCCCAAGGGTAGGGCGAGCCATCAGCATGGGAATGGTGAAAAACAGCGTGTTGCAACTGACCGATCAATTCTTCGCTATTCCAGCCGGTTAAGGCTGCTCCAGCTGCGTTGATGAAGGTGATATGGCCATCCTGATCCATACCACAGATGCTCTCCTGAACGGTATTCAAAATCAGCTGGTGACGACGGTGCAGCTCATACCACCGGTGTGATTGTCGCAAGGATTTCATTTCAAACCGGTTTAACAAACGCCAGAGCAGCACGATCAAGCCACCACCACTGAGCAGTCCCACCACCAGTACCAGAGCAAACAGGCGACGCGACTGGTGAATCTTGGCCGTGACGTTTTTGATGATGACTGCCCAGGCCACCTGCTGATGAACGACATTGTCGATGGGCAGGATGGCGATGTTAAAATGTTCCTGATCGGCAGTCCTGTCGGGCAAGAGTTGTTGATTCGTGCCGATCAAGTTGGGTTCGAGTGTATGCAACAAGGGCCACGACGCTGCTTCTGGTTGATGAACAAGCACATGATCGGCAAAAGTATCCCACTCTGTCTGAATGCCAAGCATTTTTATACCGGCCTGCCAACCTGTTGGGTTTAGATGATTCTTATTGATGAAGACATGAATAGCAATGTTATGAATGGCGGCGATAGCCGATATGATGTGGCCAATCTCCTCCCCCAATTCGATGAAGCCAATCAGTGTCTCTCCATCATACCAAGGGCTAACGGTGCGCAGGGTAAGGGTTCCTAACGGTCCTAGCTCAAGGCCTGACGTTGGTTGGCCCGTTTCTTGGGCTAGGCGGAGGGTATGGCGGTCGATTAGGTCGCCATGCCTGTCTGGTTGGTGAACACGCAGAAAGTTGATGCCATCAGGCTGATGAAAATAAAAGTGGGTCAGTTGGCTGTGACCCTTCCAGGTCTGGAACAGATCGTTGGAGAGGGCATACAAACCGGTTCGATCTTGTCGCAGGTAAGCCTGTTTCACGGAGTCAATGTGCTGAATGGAGCGAATGGTGGCATGCATCATAGCCGCATCGGCTTGTTGCATGATTGCCAACACTCCCTGGATATCCTCACCAACGTCGGCTATTTCCTGTCTGTTGCCGTTTTGTTGCTGCCAATAAACGACGACTGACCCACAACAGACCAGCAGCATGATGAGAACGACAAATGGGATGAGTATGGCTGACTTGGTTGTAGTCATCGACAGGCCTTATAGGGACTGTTCTAGCAACTGTCGCATATCAAGCAACAACACATCTCTTTCTTGCTGAGATACTTCCGGTTGATAACGACCGACGGCTTGAACCAGACTGGTTGATCCGGATACTACGCCATCGGGCATGGGATACTGGATCTCGTTGATTCTGCAAAATAGGTTGATATCATCAACAGCAACGGCGAAGATTTCTTCCCTGGTTTCGAAGACAATGGCATATTCCAGCAGGTAACGATGCACGATCTCTTCAATACCATCGAACAAAGCCAATAAGCCCATTAATACATCTTGTTCTTCTGTCTGTACCAGACGATGAGCATCCTGGTTTTTGTTGGCATGGATCAGCTGTTGGGCATCGACAGCAATTCGGTGAATCCGCTGGTGCGGCTCATTGAAGTGTTGCATACCCAGTTCACCAGCATTGCGTGTCGAGTGGCCCGTTCACTCACGTCTCCATCTCGCCTGAATAAACCAGAATGTTATTCCGTCCGGCTTTCTTGACGGCATAAAGGGCTTGGTCGGCATGTTCGAGCAGTTCTTCGCCAGTATTGCCGTGGCTGGGATACAGGCTGACACCAATGCTAACACCGATCTGGCACGAAATTCCGCTAAGATCAAATTCCTGTCCAATGGTAGCAATGATTTTTTGTCCTACTACCAGGATATCCTGCAGGTTAGATAAGGTTGTCAACAGGATACAAAATTCATCGCCGCCAAAGCGGGCGATAACATCGGCTTTTCTTACCGTGTTGGACAGACGCTGCACCACCTGCCGCAGCAACTCATCGCCTGTTCCATGACCATATTGGTCGTTGACCTGCTTGAAACGGTCCAGATCGAGAAACATCAGGGCAAATCCCCGCTTTTCCCGCTGCGCTACGGCCAGTTCATGCTCCAGGTGTTCCTGAAAAGTACGACGGTTAAACACGCTGGTGAGTGTGTCATAACGGGCCAATCGAGAGATTTCTTCCTCAATGGTCTTGCGTTCGACGATACCGGCCAGTGTGTTGGCTATGGTGGTAAAAAACAGCTCCTCATCAGTATCAGGCTCATGTCCATCAGCCACATACAGGTTGAGCACCCCCAACAGCCGGTCATCAATGGCGATGGGAATGCAGTAATGACCATGGGGTGCAATTCCGGGAAAGGTGACATCGTGCTGGTGGTCCAGCGACGGAGCGAAAACGATCTTCCTAGTTTGGGCTGCCCGTCCGCACAGGCAATAGCCGAAAGGAATCTGCTGGCACAGGCTGAGTAACGGTGCCGACAGGTTCTTCTGTGCTACCATATCCAATTCGCTACCCGATTCTCCGACCAGAAAAATGGATCCCTTGCCAAGGATGGAAAGCCAGGAAATGGAGAGAATAATTTCTAGGGCAGTATCCAGTTGTTGACGCAGTGAAATGGGCCTCAGGGATGTCTCCAGCAAGGCTGAAATGGCATTGCGTGACTCTACAGAGCGTTGAGAACGGGCATCTTCCTGCTGGTGCAAAACGGTGGTGCGCAGGGAGTGCAGACCAAAAGCCACATGGTTGGCCATTCGCTCCAAGACGATAACCTTTTCATCACCGAAACTATCGACGTCTTTGGAGTAGAGATTGATGGCGCCAAACAGCTCCTCCTTGTACAGTAGCGGCAGGGCAATGGAGGAGGCGAAGCGCTGGGCTTTAGCCTTGTTTTTCCAGGGGGTGTAGGAGGGATCGTTGGGAATATAGCGACTCATTTGCGTCCGGCGCAGGCGTAGGGCACGCCCCGTTGGACCATTGCCAAGCGGTCCTTCAGACCAGGTGATGACCAAATTCTTGAGATAATTTTTTCCTTCTCCAGCGCTGGCAACGGGATGGACGCGATCGTCATTCTGGTTGATAAAACCGATCCATATGAAGGCATATTCGCCGCTACTGAATAAATGGTCACAAATGTGGTTCAGATATTGATTTTCAGTATCGGCTACGGCCAGGGCATCGTGCACACCACCGAATACCGTCATCATGCGCTCGGCATCACGCAGTTTCTGCGACATCTTTTTGCGTGACGACCACTCCCTGCGCAGACTGCGCTGTATATCGCGCAGTAAACGGCCAAAATGATCGATTTTCTGGATAATCTCATCCATCTTGTCGTATTTGACGCCCATTGCTGATTTTTCCCTCAATTTTTGGTGAACCGCGTAACGGCAATGGTTCAGTTCAGTGGGATGCGACTATGCGGCCATGGGGATCATGGACAGTTCATCCCAAGTTAATGCTTTCCGAGTTCCTCAGTCCTTGCCTTGATCACACACACGATCAAGCTGATTGGCTTTCTGATTCTTGCCAGAAACGTATTGGCCATGATGATGAGCCTCGTACACAGTATGCTGTTTTATCTCCTGACAGTGACAAAACGGGCAACGCCTACCAAATGTATCAGTAATATTATTATACATTAATTAGGTGCATCTGTAATCCTTATGGTATTTCGAAATGATTACATTTTAACACCTAAAACTCATATCTATCAATTTGTTATGTTTTTCCATTCAACTGAACCAGTGCCAGCTTTTCTAAAAAAATTTTTTTCTTGATGGGTTTTGTTAAATGGTCGTTGCAGCCTGCAGCCAAACTCATTGCTCTTTGTTCCTCCATGGCATGGGCGCTCAAGGCCAGAATAACCAGTGGCGTGCGTTCTGTTTCCTGTTCCCACTGACGAATTTGGCGCGTAGCCTCATAACCATCCAGGATGGGCATCTGGAGATCCATGATCACCAAGTCAAAAAGCTGCTTCTTGACTCTTGCAATAGCTTCAGCACCGTTGTTGACCATGACTAACTGATGCGATGTCTGTTGCAAATAGAGCTGAAACAACATCTGATTGTCGGGAGAATCTTCCGCCAACAGAATGCGCAGGCTTTGTTCTCTGTGTGATTCTACCGGCATGACAGGAGGCAGTACCATCGCAGATGGTGCCGGCCGAACGGGTAACGTAAAGTAGAAAGTGCTGCCTTGGTCAACACAACTCTCCAGCCAAATCTCGCCACCCATCAATTCCACCAGCCGTTTTGAGATGGCCAGTCCCAGTCCCGTGCCACCATAACGTCGTGCTGCCCCCGTATCGGCCTGGGTAAAATGGTCAAAGATTGTTGCCCGATATTCCGGAGCAATACCAATACCCGTATCTGCAACACTACATAACAGGGTGTGCTGTTTTTGTGGATGAGGCTGCAGACGGACCGTAATCTGACCCTGATTGGTAAACTTGATGGCATTATTAGTCAGGTTCAACAGCACTTGGCTGATACGGTTGTCATCCCCCAGCAGAACTGACGGCACTTCACGGTCTATGCTTGACATGAGCGCAAGATTTTTTTGGGCAGCGACTACCTGCATCAGCCGGATATTGTCTTCAATCACACGATGCGGTGAGAAGGGGATATCTGCCAAAGTAAACTGGTAGGCTTCAAGGCGGGAAAAGTCCAGAATGTCGTTGATGATGGACAATAGCGTTTGCCCTGATCGCTGGATAATTTCGACATGGTGCCGTTGTTCCGAACCGAGAGTGCTTTCCAGCAGCATATCACCCAAGCCCAGGATAACATTCAACGGGGTGCGAATCTCATGACTCATGGTGGCCAGAAAATTGCTTTTGGCCTGGGTGGCCGACTCCGCTTTTTCCTTGGACTGACGCAAGGTCTCTTCGACCTGCTTGAGGCCAGTTCTATCCTCGTAGATGGCTACGATTTCTCCTGAATCAAGTCGGTAGACGTAATTTTCAAACCAAGCACGAATCTTGTTATCCTGATACAGGGTGACTGGATGATGTTGCGGCTGACCAGTTCGGTGCACATTCTGGAATACTGACAATAAACCGAATTTTTTAACTCCTGGAAAAGCCTTCGTAACGCGTTGACCAATGACATCTGCGGCGATAACACGGCTGACACGGGCACCAGAGAGGTTGATATCCCTGATGATAAAATCCTCACCGTCGTCCAAGGCACTGTAAACAGCTGCTCCGCCCGGCATATTGTCAAACAGGGCACGAAACCTGTATTCGCTTTGCTGCAACGACTGTTCAACCCGACTCCGTACGACTACTTCCTGTAAGTAGACCATATTTCGAGCTATTTGCAGGGCTAAGTCTTCCAATAGGCACACTTCGTTGTCATCAAAAGCGTCCAATTCATTGGAGTAAAGGTTCAGTGCCCCAAAAGGCTGGCCACGATCCTTCAGAGGGAGAGCGATGCTCGCAACAAAGCCCCGTTGTTGCGCATGCCGTCGCCATGGTGCAAAGGCAGGTTCTGTGGCAATATTTCTAGCAACACAGGTTGTTGCCGTACGGATGGCTGTCCCAGTCGGTCCCCTGCCCTGGGCGCAATCGGCCCAGGAAATATTGGCGTGCTGCAGGTATCCCTCATCGAGACCATACCGGGCTATGGGTGTCACACTCTTCTGGTCATCCTGATTGGCTATTCCAACCCAAGCTAACAGATAGCCAGCATCCTGCACAAAAACCCGGCAGAACTGGTCGACCGTATGATCTGTATCTGTTGTAGCCGCCAGGATGTCCGAGATACGACGCCATATCTTCAAGGCTCTATTGGCCTGCGACAGCCGTTTGTCGATGGCTAGGTTATTTGCGGCAGATTGTTGGTCAACAGCATCGGTTATGACCTGGTCATCAGACCCTTGCATATCCTCCACTCCCTTTAGCTAGCCTATACCATCAGGTTAATCAGGTAATCTCGAATATTTTCTGGAAGTTGGTGATTTCGAGTATCTTACGAACGGTTGGCCTAGCGTTGATGATCCGAATATCGGTCTTGTCGTCACCCGATTCTTTCCGCATCAACAAAAGCATACCGAGTGCCGAGGAATCGATATAATCAACTCCTGCCAAATCAATGACGAAACGTTTATCTTTCGTACTACCATATAAGTCACCCTGATAGGTAGCACGAAATTGCTGATGCATATCAAAACTGAATTTTCCGTGGATAACAATGACGGTCGCCTCGCTACCATGATCGACTGAGATTGCGTTGGTCATGGGGCCCTCCTGTTGTTTCTCTTTGGTGCTGAAATACTGGAATCCTGAACAGAATAGGGCGAAATTTGTGCCTAATCAGAGATGATTAGTATTTTTATAATATATCAATCAGTTGCCGTCTCGTATCAGTCACACGCCGATATGAAATCGGCCAGACTGCTACCAGTGAAGGGCCCTCTTGTGCAGATTGCTACGCATCACGAGACCTTCACGCTTATATCCGTCACATATGCGCCCATGTCTCCCGTGTATACCTCACGTGGCCGGCACTGGGCTCCGAGCCTTCCATTTTAGTCAGCTTCAGCCGACCATCGGCTGTGAGCAGCGTTCTGCCTCTTGTTAATATTCTTTGACTCAGCTGATTTCCTCATAGAAAGAATCGTTTTTAACGACATTGGCGCATCCAGAATCCCTAACATGACAGCAGGCACAACGGAACGATTGGAGTCCAGTGCCCTGCGATGGTTTAATGGGCATTGGGCAATGTGTGGTAGTCCGCCATGGGCATGATTTGTAATTGCCCTTGCTGGCGTAAGGCGCATGCGTGGCTTAATATACGTTCCAATAGAGCGAACTGCTGATCGCTTTCGGCCGCGAAATTGGATGGATGAAACCAAAGATGGAAGATGCGGCCGCTGCGGGCGGCGCCGTCCAAGCCGGAACGGGCCATACGCCAAAGATTATTAGGCGGTATCAAACGCCGGATACCCTGGCGGCCGAATAGTAGCAGACTATCTGGCACATTGATCAAGCCAGTTTCCGGTTCGTGGTGGGCCTCAACCAGCGGTGGCGGCCAAGCCAACAGAAAGGTCAGCCAATTGGCCAAGCGGCGCATTGACCGCAACGGCAGACGATCCGACCAGCGCCGGCTGTGACCTCGATAAACCCGAATCCCAGATTGATAGATTTGTGTCTTAAAGCCAACGACATTGCGCGGAAAAATGAAGCTGGTGCAGGGCAATCCCTCGCGTTGGTGCCACAGGCGTACTTGCTCTAGGTCGGCTGCAATGGCTGCCGGGCTGGTGTGTTGCTCGTGGTAGGGCAAATGGAAGAAAGAGTGACTGCCAATCTCCTGCGCCGGCGACACCTGCCGAATCATCGCCACAATATCACGCCCATACCAGAATGGGTGATACTCTGGTGGCAAATGACTCAACCAATCGCGAAATTCGCCATGCAGCATTGGTCGTGGAATATCCGGATGGGCCAGTCCGTCAGCACGCCGTGGCGCTGGTTGTGGCAGCAACAGATGGCCGACAATGGCCCAAGTGGCACGGATCTGATATTGGGCCAGCAGCTGGGTTAGCCTGGCCACGATCTGCCGCTCCTGCGCCAGTGCCGCATGCTCGTGTGGTTGCAATGGGTAGTCGCAACGTCCCCAGGCCAGTTCAACATCAATTGAGAGGGTGAAATAACCGGCCACCCTTCACGCCCCAGCCGCTTGTGTTAACTGCGCCCGGGCCAAACCTAGGTCATCCGGGCCATGCGCATTGGAACCTGGGGTCACCCAAGCCCCATGGCGACGACAGATCGCTAGATAGGGTGCTAACGGCTGGTGATAAGCGGGGTTCAGCTCGACCGCAATACCGCGATCCACCGCCTTTCGTACCACTTCGTCGAATAGCTCCAGTGGAAAAGGAGTCACAAAACGTTGACAAATACCGCCAATATGGGCGATGGCGTCAATCCGCCGATTATCGAGCAACCCCATGGAGGCACGAAATTCAATATCGATGGCCTGTTCCGGTTCTAGTTGTTGCAGTTGCCACCCATAGCCTGGGTAGGCGTGCACTGCCCCAAGAATAAAGGCACTCTGCTCGGCTATCTCGTCGGACAAAATCACCTGACCGGCAAAGTCAATGATGGGTACCTCCAGCCCGACGTGCAGCTCAAGAACGCCCTCTACTCGCTGTCGCCAGCGTTGCACATCGGCGTAATAGCGCTGAAACCAATCGCGGCGCGGGTGCATGTCGGGTTCGGTGTGCTCGGTAAAAACCAGCCGCTGCAATTGAGCGGCAATGGCCCGCTGCACCATGGTGCCAACATCGGTCTGCCCATCAGAATGGATGGTGTGGGCATGGTATTCCCACGCCGGAATGGTGACCGCTGCTGCTGGGATGAAAGCCATTTTTGGCGGCTGTTGTTGCTTCATGGTGATTCCATATTTTTTCGGTATTATTCCTGCACTGTCCCATGCAGTGGCTAGAGATCATTATGTCACAATGTGGCAGTAGCCGGCAATCGCCCGCTCAACTGGGGATCAATTAGGGATCAACTGGACATGAACGTTCTGATCATCGACGACGATACGATGGTGCGCAGCCTATTGGAAGAGCTGCTGCGCCGTGAGGGGCATCGAACAGTTACTAGCCACGATGGACCCTCTGGTCTGGCCAAATTCCAGACCACGGAGATCGATTTGGTGTTGGTCGATGTTACCATCGGTTTCAAGATGGATGGCTGTGACGTGGCGCGACGCATCAAGCAGCTGACCATGAACGACCACCGGTTTGTGCCTATCGTGTTGTTGACAGCCATGAGCGATGACATCCGCCTAGCCGACTGCTTGGACCAGGGTGGCGACGATTTAATTATGAAGCCCTTTAACCGCAACCTGTTAGAGGCCAAGCTGCGTGCTTGGGAACGGATCATCGACCGTTTTGAGATGCAGCGTATTGAGCTGCAACAGAGCAGAGAGCCCCAACCAGAGAGCACCGCCGGTCTATTGTCCTCAGAGGAGTTGGCCGCCCTGCGCAGCCGCAGCTAGGTGCATCATCCTCCAGAGTCAGCGACACCGACCAGATGGGCAATCACTTCGGCATGGCTATCCCCGAAGCGGCCTCTCAGGCGCTCCAGCTTAGTAAATAGGCCACTGTCGAGCGTGACGGAGAATTTAGAGTCTACCAAATAGTAGACTTCGATATAAAATGGTTCGTCTTCGACGCGGAAGAAATAGCGAACACTCTCGAAACTACTGCGGTAATCAACCTCGTAGTCGGCCCCTAAGATAACCGTCGGCGGGGTCATATTGATTTCACCTAGGGCCATCTTTTCTCCCAAACGGGTTTGAATGCCACCGGCGATCATATTGCCTACCTCGGCGAAGCCATCCTTGGCGTCGTCGGTCATACTTCTGTAGCCCTCCCCGGATAGCGCCGAGGCCAACACCAAGGCCACCCGTTTGGAGCAGGCCAAACGAACCCCCCCGTTCAAGCCACCATTGAGACCCACAATAACCGATGCCTCAGCGCGTGCGGCAATGTGCGCCACACCGGTCGGTTTGGCGATCCCGTGTCCCGCAGAAACGGTGATGAACAACATCGTATTAACAATCTCTTGCACCGTCTCCTCGGTGATCGCCAAGAGTGTCTTCTTAAGCACCACATCATCGTGTTGCAGCATGGGGCCGCCTTTCACTAACCATTATTGAAACGGAAAATCTCACCATTCGACTCGCTAATGCGCTGGATACTCTCGACGATCTCACGTGCGGTATCGGAGGCCTCCGAGGTCTTGCTCTGGATTTCATCCACCCGTGCCGCAATCATATTGGTGGCTTCTGCTGTTTGGCGGGACAGGTCTTTCACTTCGTTGGCGACGACGGCAAATCCCTTACCCGCTTCTCCAGCGCCAGCAGCCTCAATAGAGGCATTCAGAGCGAGCATATTGGTCTGACCGGCAATGTTCTTGATCACCTTAACCACTTTACCAATTTCTTGGGTGGCCGCAGCGAGCTTTTCAGTGACGGTGAAATTGCTTTTGGCATGCTGAATGGCCTGACCTAGCTCGCGATTGGTCTCCTCTGCCTTCTGAAACAGCGTATTAATCAGCTCCTGCGCCTCTTCAAGCGTTTGAACCTGCGGTGCATTAACCATAAAAATCTCCCCCAATCATTCTAACCAAAATGTAACCGGTCCATCGTTGACCAGATGAACCTGCATATCCGCTCCAAACACTCCCTGTGCGACCTGGACCCCCTGTTGTTCTAGCTCAAGACAAAACTGGTGGTACAAATGATGGGCCCGATCCGGTGCCTCGGCTCGACCAAACGAAGGCCGGTGGCCTTTGGTTAAATCGGCTGCCAGAGTAAATTGAGAAACCACCAGGGCGGCACCACCACACTGTAACAAGGAACGATTCATTCGTCCCGATTCGTCAGCAAATAGGCGCAAACGAACAACCCGTTCGGCGGTATGACGCAACGCCTGTTCCTGGTCCCCACGCTCAAGGGCTACAAAAACCACCACGCCATGGGCAATGTGGCCGACGATCTGTCCCGCTACCCGTACCTCAGCAGACGTGACCCGTTGTAGGACTACTTTCATGCTGGTTTTTCACCTATTCTCTCCCGCTCCACCTGTGTGCATCCTTAATACACTTTTTTAGGTGCTAAACAGATCCCCGGGCGCAGTCGCGTCAAAAATGCGTTCGCTCCATTGCTCAATTTGGCTGCTACTAGCAGCAGCAATTTTCTCTTCCACCCAGCCAGGTATGTCGCTAAAGCGAACGTTGTAGCAGACGAAGCAACATGGCTGCTTGGCCCGTTTTGATGCCCGTTTGTTCGCCTGTTTGTTCGCCTCTTTGTTCTGCCTTGAGCAACAGCGGTCGTATGATATCGTTTTCCATTAAATCAATGGTCACAGCCATCTCTTCAGCCTCCTCTTGTACCATCGCTTCCAATTTGCGCAAACCAGAAATCACCACCAGCTTTTCTAAAGCATCTCTACGTGCTTTAGGTGACAACTTATTGATGCGTCGCAAAATCTCTCGAATAGTCTTCCGTGCATTCCCCATACGGCACAGCACCGCCAGAATGTTTTCCTCTAGCATTGGACTGGCCAGCATTTCGTGGCAGTCTATATCACGGATATCGACAAAGCCATAACTGAATTGCAGGCCCGGCTCAGCAGTAGCTCTAGATGAAAGATCGACCGATCCAACATCTTAAACACCAAGTCTGGAACCCGCTTCTGGGTAGAGGGGAACTCAATTCCAGTCAGTACCTCAACAGCCTGCTGGCCTGCCAGCAGCTGCAACAACCGTTGCGGTGGCTGTTTAAAGAGGTCTTTTAACGTCGTATCGTAGCGCATATAAAACCTTCATGTTGGCGCGGCAGCGGCCGCGAAAGCGATTCCTCCTCCCTTTTGTCGTGTGCCTAACTCCACTTGAGCACACAGCATGTAGCCGGTGCTGCGGATGGTACGAATCAGTGCTGGACTTTTGGGCGTCTCCAACAACCGCCGCCGTAACCGACTGATCTGCATATCCACACTGCGGTCATTGGAGTCGATGGTGTGGCCACGGGATAGCCCCAACAGCTGCTCCCTGGTTAATACTTGGTTGGGGTGATTAAGAAAGGCCCTCAATAACGCATGTTCGGAGTTGCTCAACTCCAGCAGCCGCTGACCATCCGCCGAGCGTAACTGACGTGACCGGTTATCGAGCAGCCAACCTGCGAAACGATAAACCAAGTCTTCACTGGCGTAACCCTCAAGCTGACCAGGACCACGCCGCAAAATGCTCTTGATCCGTGCTAATAGCTCACGAGGATGGAACGGCTTGGGTAAATAGTCGTCAGCGCCCATTTCTAGCCCAATAATGCGATCCATTTCTTCGCTCTTAGCACTCAAGATCAGCACCGGAATATCCGACCGAGCCCGTAGATTGCGACACAACACCAAACCATCCTCGTCGCGCAGCATTAAGTCCAGGACAACGAGGTCGATGCTGGTGTCATCCAGCGCCTTTCTCATGCCACGACCATCATTCGCCACCAACACGCGCAGACCACTGTTGGTCAGGTAGCTTTGTATCATTTGACACAATTCGACGTCGTCATCAACGATAAGAATGGATGCAGATCTACTCATCTCGGTTCATCCCGATAAAACTATTGAAACGTGATCTCGATAGACTCCAGGTAGCGCACCAGTTGATCACGCCCTGCCGCCATCGCCGTTGCATCCCCACGAATGGCCGATTGCTCCAGCTGGCGACCAATCTCGGTGATCGCCTCAAAACCATAGCCAGCCCCAGACCCCTTCATGCGATG
>JADGCM010000029.1 GCA_015228995.1 Magnetococcales bacterium | reverse complement strand
TCGGGCAGGCATGGGTTTGGTGGAGCTGGATTCTGATGGACGGCCTTGGCGCATCCGGCAACTCACGCCAGACAAAGGAGCTATAGAGTTTGTCAAGAGGGAGACGGAGGCACGTTGGGAGTGATTATAGCGCATCCGATCTATTGTCTGGGAGCGTAAACCAGTGGACAGCACGCTCCTGACCAACCCTGCGTCTATTGCCTGCGTAGTGCGGATGCCATGATACGCTGCAAACAGCTCGCATAATGGCTGATCTCGGCTGCGGTCCGCATCTCGGTAGCACATACCAATAACGACCCGGGCCATTGCGGGTAGTCTGCCTCCAAGGGGACTCCACCAGCAATACCCGCCTCAGCCAGTTGCGTCAGCACCTCAGCCACGGATTGCCCGCCTGATAACCGCAGCCCCCCCTCATGAAAAAACGGCCCTTGGAACAGCCGTTTCACTCCCGTTATAGCGGTCAATTGCCGCAATAACTGCCCGGTATTGGCATGGCAGGCCCGCGCTACCTGGCGCAAACCATTGGGCCCTAACAGGGACAAATAGATGGTCGCGACAATCGCCATCAGCCCCTGATTGGTACAGATATTCGAGGTCGCCTTGGCGCGGCGAATGTGTTGTTCACGAGCCTGCAACGTCAGTACATAACCGGCGTTACCACGACGATCCACCGTACGCCCAACAATCCGTCCAGGCATCTGCCGTACATAAGGGGTCCGACAGGCTAAAAAACCAAGGTAGGGGCCACCCGAACTGAGAGGCATCCCCAGTGGCTGTCCCTCACCACAGACGATATCGGCACCACGGTCCCCCCACACGCCCGGCGGTTGCAATAAGGCCATCGCGATTGGATTGACAACAGCAATCACCAGAGCGCCCTGTTGATGCGCCCAACTGGTCAAGGCATCGACCTCTTCGAGCAGCCCGAAGAAATTGGGCTGCGGGATCACCAACGCGGCCAATGAGGTCGTCGCTACAGCGGCCAGAGAGTCACGCGTGATACAACCACTCTGCGGGTCACAAGGTAGCTCTTGGAGGACAATGCCTTGTGGTGACACCAGGGATTGCACCACCTGACGCCAACGCGGCGACACCGTATTGGGGATCCATACCGTGCCCGCCCCGTCGCCCCGCAGCCGCAATGCCATCAATATCGCTTCCGCCAATGCCGACGCCCCATCGTATAACGAGGCATTGGCTACATCCATACCGGTTAATGAGGCCACCATGGTTTGAAATTCGTAGATAGCTTGCAACGTGCCTTGACTGGCCTCCGCTTGGTAAGGGGTATAGGCACTGTAAAATTCGCCGCGTTCCGCTAGTTGCCACACCGCCGCCGGGATGTGATGCTGATAGGCTCCCGCCCCCATAAAACAGCACAGCCCGCCATCCTGCTGCGCCCGTGCCTGCATCAGTTGGGAAACAGCCCGCTCGTTGAGCGGTTGTTGCAGAGTTGGCGGTTGCGTGCCATCCTGCCATGGCGCCATCAGCGTCGCCGGAATCTCCTCAAACAACTGCTCCGGACGCTCAATAGCCAACGTCGCCAGCATAGATGCGACATCAGAGGGGGTATGGGGAATAAAAGGCATCTGATCCTCAGGGGGCTCTTTTGGATGGTATAAAAGGCGGGCGCACCACACGGGCCAACAGCCGCTTGCCACGCACATCGACCGCCACCTCATCTCCTGGAGTCACTCCCATCCTTACGCGGACCAGGGCGATGCCTTGCTCCAAGGTGGGAGAATAACTACCGCTGGTGACAATACCCAATTCAAACGGATTTGACAAGTCCGGGGCATAGATTTTCTGGTGGTGCCTCGGCACTCCACGCTGTTGCAATATCAATCCCAACCGTTGCCACTGCAACTGGTGGCGCTGCTGCTGTAGCGCCTCGCGACCGATAAAATTGCGCTCTCCCCAAGAGACACACCAACCGATGCCCGATTCCAGCGGCGTGATCTCTTCATCCATTTCCGAGCCGTACAGATTCAGGCCTGCCTCCAGCCGCAGGGTATCGCGTGCAGCCAAACCGATTGGCGCCGCCCCAGCCGCAATCAACCGCTCCCAGGCCAGCCCCACCTTTTGGGCCGGTAGGATCAACTCAAAACCATCCTCACCTGTATAGCCAGTTCGCGCTACAAATAATTGCTCGTTGGCAAGGGCATTGAAAGATCGCAACTGCCCCGGAGCCTCGTCCAACCAATCGGCCAGAGCAGTGGCCAGCACCGAGACACTGGCCGGACCTTGCAATGCCAACATGGCCAAATCGACCCGCTCGGTGATCACCACGGCATAAGCAGCCGCTTGCTGCCGCATCCACGACAAATCTTTGTCACGACAACCGGCATTGACAATGATACGAAAAGAAGAGGGCGTAAGGCGGTAGACAATCAGATCGTCGATTACCCCCCCCTGCGGGTTTAACAAAACGGTATAGTGGGCCTGACCATCGCGAGTCAGCCGCGCTACGTCGTTGGCCAATAAATAGCGTAGAAAGGACTCGGCCTCGCTCCCCACGACATCGACTACCCCCATGTGAGAGACATCAAACAGACCACATTGGTGGCGCACGGCGCGGTGCTCACGCATCTGCGAACCGTAATTGAGCGGCATCTCCCAGCCGGCAAAGTCGACCATCATGCCACCCAATGCTACGTGTTGCTCAAATAGCGGCGTCCGTCGTCCCATCGTTCATTTCTCCTTTTATCAGCTCATCCATACGCTTAACGGTCGCCAGTAGCGACGGCAGCCAAGCAAACGGGATCATATTCGGCCCATCACAAGGGGCTTGATCCGGATCGGGGTGGGTTTCTAGAAACAACGCCGCAATACCGGTGGCCACCGCCGCCCGCGCCAGCAGCGGCGCAAACTGACGATCTCCCCCCGATGAAGAAGCCAGACCACCTGGCCGCTGCACCGAATGGGTCGCATCGAATACCACCGGATATCCAGTCGCCGCCATAATCGCTAAACTACGCAGATCCACCACTAAATCGCGATAACCAAAGCTGGTGCCCCGCTCACACAACAACAGCTGCTCATTGCCCACCGCTGCCGCTTTGGCCGCGACATGGGCCATATCCATGGGTGCCAAAAACTGCCCCTTTTTGAGGTTAACCGGCTTACCGACTGCCGCGACAGCCTGGATAAAATCGGTCTGACGACAAAGAAAGGCCGGCGTCTGCAACAGATCGACTACCTCGGCCACTGGTGCTGCTTGGTCGCTGCTATGGACATCGGTAACCACCGGTATTCCTAATGTGGCCCGCACCCGCTCCAAGATAGCCAATCCCTCCACCAAGCCGGGGCCACGGACGCCGGTTCCGGCGGTACGGTTGGCCTTATCGAAGGAGGACTTATAGACCAGTGGCACCCCCAGCCGAGCGGCTAGATGCTGTAAAGTATCGGCGGTTCTGAGAGCAAAGTCCAACCCTTCGATCACACAAGGTCCGGCGATCAGCAACAATGGGCAGTGGTTTCCCACCCGGTAAGGACCAATGGTGACCTCACGGGTCATTATGACGCTCCATAGCAGCGTGTACCAACGCTGAAAATAGTGGATGGGCCTGACGCGGCCTGGACTTAAACTCAGGGTGAAACTGGCAAGCGATAAAAAACGGGTGGTTGGGTAACTCAATCATCTCCACCAGATGCCCATCTGGACTCACACCCGAGCAACGCATCCCCAACGCCTCTAGTTGGTCGCGGTAACGATTGTTAAATTCATAGCGGTGGCGGTGTCGCTCGGAAATATCTATTCTAGCGTAGATTCTCGCCGCCAATGTCTCTGGTTGAATACGACAGGGAAAAGCCCCTAAACGCATGGTGCCTCCCTTGTCCGATTGCCACTCACGCTGTTGGACGCGCTCGCCTTCGTGCCATTGACGCAGCAGGTCAATCACTGGATAAGGACAATCGGGATCGAATTCGGTTGAGTTCACCCCTTCCCAGCCAGCGACATGGCGGGCAAACTCGACCACTGCCATCTGCATCCCCAAGCAGATACCCAAGAAAGGGACCCCCTGCTCGCGGGCGTAGTGAATCGCCCCGATTTTGCCTTCGACACCACGTTCACCAAAGCCCCCTGGGACCAAAATGGCGTCAACCCCACGTAAGTGGGCCTCCACAGCACCATTTTGCAATACTTCGGCATCGACCCAGCGCAACAACACGCGGCATTCATTGGCGATGCCCCCATGTCCCAAGGCTTCAATCAGTGACTTGTAGGCATCTTTCAATTCGACATACTTGCCGACAATGGCGATGGTCACTTTATGGCACGGGTGTTCGATGCGCTGCAACACCTGCTCCCAATCGGAAATATCCGGCTCTTCTACGGGTAGATTGAGCAGCGTCAGCGTTTTAGCGACGAAACCCTCCCGATACAACGCTAGAGGCACCCGATAGATGCTCTCCTGATCGACACAGGAGATGACCGCATCTAGTTCGACGTTGCAAAACAACGCCATCTTTTTCTTTTCGTTGTCCGGAATAACCCGATCCGAACGACAGAGCAGGATATCCGGCTGAATACCAATGGCCCGTAATTCCTTGACCGAGTGCTGGGTCGGCTTGGTCTTTAATTCGCCGCTGGTGCGGATATAGGGCAATAAGGTCAAATGGATGAACATCGTCTGACTACGACCAAAATCAATACGCATCTGCCGAATGGCCTCCAAAAACGGCAACGATTCGATGTCTCCTACCGTACCACCGATTTCGATGATGGCAATATCGACCTCACTGGCCACCCCCAAGATGGCACCCTTGATGGCATCGGTGACGTGGGGAATCACTTGTACTGTTGAGCCTAAGTAATCACCACGCCGCTCTTTACGCATTACCTGCTGGTAAATGCGCCCAGTGGTGTAATTATTGGCCTTACCCATAGCCACGCCGAGAAATCGTTCATAATGGCCCAAGTCCAAATCGGTTTCGGCACCATCGTCGGTGACAAAGACCTCACCGTGCTGAAAGGGGCTCATGGTACCAGGATCGATATTGATATACGGATCCAATTTTTGCATGGTAACGCGATAACCACGCGCTTGCAGCAACGAAGCCAACGAGGCAGCGGCGACCCCCTTCCCCAACGAAGAGGCCACCCCACCGGTCACAAAGATAAATTTAGCCATGGCCATCCTGCCCCTAAGGGTAACTGTTGCTCAAGGTGTTACCTGTTGTGCCTCGTCACCGAAAATATCTTCCAGTGAATGAGCATCTAAAATCCGGTCTGTCCATCCTCCCAACAACTCTATTTTGGCGTTGAGAACCTTCTTCTCGACCCAACCAGGGAGGATCTGAAATCGGCGATAAAGCTGGCGAAGCAAGAATTCGGCATTGCCTTCTTTATGGCCTTCTTCCAGACCTTTTTCAATTCCAAACCGCTCCACACTCGTAACATAAGGCATCCTCTTGTTCTCCTCTAACTGCTGCATTTCTTGCCATAACTGCCGTTCCATGCCTTTTACACCCCTCACCCTGCCCTCTCCCACAAGGGGAGAGGGTGAGGAGACCGCTTCATACTCCCCCTCTCCACCTGTGGGAGAGGGGGTTGGGGGGTGAGGGGTGCATCCGTAACTGGGCTTGTCGTAAATCCTCGGGGGTATCGATCCCCCCAGGCCATGCGGCTCCGATGGCAACATGGATCGGAAAGCCATGCTCCAGGACCCGCAACTGCTCCAGCTTTTCCATATTTTCCAGCGGCGTCGGTGGTAGTTGGGCCAACTGTTGCAAAAAATCGTATCGGTAGCCATAGAGACCCACATGACGCCAACAGCTCCCCATACCAGCTGTCGCCTCACCATCCCGACAGTAGGGAATGGCTGCCCGCGAAAAATAGAGGGCTCGATCCCCTTGTATCGTGCAAATCACCTTCACCATATTGGGATTATGCCACTCAGCGGCGGTATTGAACGGCACCGCCAGCGTTGCCATCAGCCGTTGTCGCTCTTGCCGCAATAGCGCCACGACCCGATCAATCTCGGCAGCGGGCAGAAACGGCTCGTCTCCCTGCACATTAATGACCAGATCGTCTGGCGCCAAAGCAAGCCTGCGAGCCGCTTCGGCTACCCGGTCACTGCCAGACGGGTGGTGGCAAGAGGTAAGCAGCACTTGACCAGAAAACGCCTCGACTGCGGCCACGATCCGCTCATCGTCGGTGGCTACCAATACCTGATCCACCTGAGCCTGACTGACTTGGTGATAGACGTGACGAATCATCGGCCAGCCACCCACATCGACCAGTGGCTTGCCAGGCAATCGCGTTGACCCATAACGAGCCGGAATAATAGCCACTACACGCTGTTTGGCCATAAGCCGATCCAATCTATCTGTTGACGTCAGTGATAGGGCGCATTATAATAGCGGGTTGGTGTCTTTTGCACCCCTCACCCACTAGAAGAGGCCGCTTCGTGCTCCCCCTCTCCACCTGTGGGAGAGGGGTTGTGGGGGTGAGGGGGAGAAACAAGATGATCCGGTACCCGCGTAGCCTATTATTACTGTTATTGGTCGTTGGCCTCAGTAGTGGAGCCGCCGCAGCGCCCTTTTGCGTGGTTGATTTTGCCGGAGAACGCTGCTGGTACGCCGACTACGACAGCTGCATGCGCGCTGCCGGTAACCAAGGTTCCTGCAGCGTCAATCGCAACGAAATGGTCGCCCCCTCCGGGGGGGCCGCTTACTGTCTGGTCGAGAGCTGGAAAACCGATTGCATTTATCGTACCCTCGCCCAATGTGACGCCGAAGCGCGTCGTCGACGCGCTACCTGCATCGCCCGTTAAATTAGATTTCCTTCATGGTTAGCTTGACCCGTCCCTGACGGTCAATCTCTAGCACTTTGACCGTGACAGTATCGCCCTCTTGGACCACGTCCGATACCTTCTGGATGCGCTGGTTGGACATCTGCGAGATATGCACCAGACCATCTTTATTGGGCAGGATATTGACGAAGGCCCCAAAGTCGGTAATACGCACCACCTTACCAGTATAGACTTGCCCCTTTTCTACGTCTGAGACAATCCGCCGAATGATGGTCTCAGCCGCCTTAGCCCCTTCCGCATCGATGGAGGCGATGGTAATCGTGCCGTCATCCGCAATGTCGATTTGACAGCCGGTCTCCTCAGTGATGGCACGAATCACTTTACCACCGGAACCGATCACCTCTCTTACCTTGTCGGGATTGATTTTAATGCTACATATCCGCGGCGCGTGTAGCGACATTTCCTCACGCGGCGCGGCGATGACGCGCTTCATTTCGTTCAGAATATGCAGCCGTCCCTCACGCGCCTGACTCAAGGCAGCCGCCATGATCTCACGGGTAATACCGGTAATTTTAATGTCCATCTGCAACGCAGTTATGCCTGTCTCGTTGCCAGCTACCTTAAAGTCCATATCCCCCAAGTGATCCTCGTCACCAATAATATCCGACAGAATGGCGAAGCGATCCCCCTCTTTGACCAGCCCCATGGCAATGCCCGCCACTGGCGCTGCCAAAGGCACCCCAGCATCCAACATCGCCAACACGGCACCGCAGACCGTGGCCATGGAAGAAGAACCGTTTGACTCGGTAATCTCAGAAATCACACGAATGGTATAGGGAAAGGTCTCTTGGTCGGGAAGAACAGCTGTCAGAGCCCGTGTTGCCAGCTTACCATGACCAATCTCACGCCGCCCCGGAGCACCAACACGGCCCGTCTCACCAACAGAGAAGGGCGGGAATGAATAATTCAGATAAAACCGCTCCCGGTATTCGCCATCGAGCGTCTCAACAATCTGCTCATCCCGGGTGGTTCCCAACGTCACTGCCGCCAAGGCTTGGGTCTCGCCGCGGGTAAACAACGCCGCCCCGTGTACCCTGGGGAGAATACCCACCTCACAGGTAATAGGACGAATCCCGCTTAGGGTGCGCCCGTCGATCCGTCCCGACGTCGTCAAAATGTGGTTGCGCACCACTTCCGCTTCAACGCTCTTAAAAATCTCCCTTGCCGTCCCAGATTGGTCTGTAACCCCACCCCCAGCCGCTGGCCAAGCGCTGAAACCAGAGGCCACGGACTCGCGCAACGCCGCCACCGCCTCATATCGTTTCATCTTTTCCGAGATAGCATAACAATCGCGCAACGCCGCCTCGCTCCGCTCTTTTACCGCCGCCACCAAGGCCGTATCAACATCGTGAGGCGGTAACGACCATCTTGGCTTACCACATTCGGCCACCAGCTCGTTAATCATGGTCAACACCGGCTGATAGCTCTCAAGACCAAACATGATCGCGTCCAGCATTTCCTGTTCTGTCAGAAAATCAACCTCAGACTCGACCATGGTGACCGCACTCGCCGTACCCGCTACCACTAGGTCAAGCCGACTTTGTTCCATTTCTTCGTGGCTGGGATTGATGACCATCTGACCATCGATATAGCCTACCCGCACCCCAGCAATGGGCTCAACGAAGGGGATGCCGGAGATGGCCACTGCCGCCGAAGCGCCAATGATGGCTAAAATATCCGGACTGTTGACCTGATCGTACGAGATAACTGTCGCGATGATCTGGGTCTCCTGCTGAAACGCCTTGGGGAACAGCGGGCGCATGGGACGGTCGATCAGACGGGAAATTAATACCTCTCGCTCCGATGGCCGCGTCTCACGCTTGATAAAGCCCCCCGGAATCCGTCCAGCCGCCCATGTTTTTTCCTGGTAATGCACACTCAGGGCGAAGAAATCTTGCGCAGGACGCGCCACAGCCCCCTTATCAGCCACAACCGTGACCAATACCATGGTCTCGCCACACGTCACCACCACGGCACCATCGGCTTGACGTGCCATGCGTCCGCTCTCAATTGTTAAAGTTTTATTGCCAAATTGAACACTCTTACGGTGAATATCAAACATCGGGCCCTTTCCGGATACCTATCTTAAAGTGAACTGATTTCATGCTTACTTGCGCAGATTCAACCGCTGAATCAACGACTGATAACGTTCTTTTTCCTGCTTTTGCAGATAGACCAACAGTCGCCGCCGCAACCCAACCATTTTCAGTAGACCCCTCCTGGAGTGGTGGTCGTTGGCATTGGCACGTAGATGACTGGTCAGCGTGTTGATCCGCTCCGTCAGTAAAGCCACCTGAACCTCCGGCGATCCAGTGTCTCCGTCTTGCCTAGCAAAACTTTTCATAATCTCCTGTTTCCGTTCATGCTGAATCGACATCGGAACAACTCCTCTTATCTGGTAGAAGCAAAAAACTGTTGTAACTGAGCAACTTTATCATAGATTAAACAATCTATTTGGAACAATAACACCCGACCCATTTTGATCCACTTGATCCACCCAGGTGGCCAGCGCGGCAAAGACGCCGTCTGGTGTCATCAAACGGATTTTATTGCCATCGGCAACACCCAACGCATCGGGTGCCCAACGCACCTCACGGCCATTTCTGACCTGCTCCCACGCCTCTGGCGACAACCGCACCGCTGGCAGACCCTCCAACACACAGTCAACCGGCAAGAGTAGCTCCCCCACCCGCCCCTGCTGTACCTGCTGTTCAATCCGGTCGAGGGAGTGCGCCTGCGCCAGCTCAAAACCCAACGCAGACGTCCGCAGCAATCGTTGCAAATGGCCCGGACAGCCCACCGCCCTGCCGATGGCACGAGCCAAGGCACGCACATAAGTGCCGCTACCACATGCAACCTCTAAACAGGCCACCCCACTCTCATCGTCGTAATCCAGCAGTGACAAGCGATCAATGCGCACCTCACGCACCGGCATATCTACCACAGCACCGCGACGCGCCAGTCGGTAGGCCCGCTCACCATCAATGTGGACCGCCGAATAGACCGGCACCTGCTGTTCTATCACCCCAACAAATTGGGGTAATACCTGCTCGATACCGACACGACCGGGCAACGGCCCGCCCTGAACCGTCACCGCCCCCGTTCGATCATCGGTGTCGGTCTCAGCACCAAATTGCAGCCAGAAGCGATACTGTTTATCCCCCGCCAAGACAAATGATACCGTCTTGGTGGCCTCGCCCAGCGCCACCGGCAACACCCCCTCAGCAAAGGGATCGAGCGTGCCCCCATGCCCACCTTTGGCCGCACCGGTCAGGCGCAACAACCTTTGCAGCGCCTGATTAGAAGAGATGCCACTCTCCTTGTGGAGGGGTAACCAACCGTGAACGGGGGCCCCATGACGGCGCCTCAATCCCATTCCGCTGTCGCCATCAGTGTTCCTGGCCCTCACTCGGTGGAATATGCAGCGTACGCAGGATGTCATCGATGTGCTGACCGTAAGCAAACGAGGTATCCTCACGAAACTGGAGCTGCGGGGCATAACGCACCGACAGCGCCTTGGCCAAATGGCCGCGCATAAACCCAACCGCGTGGCTCAATCCCGCCAACACTTCTGCTGCGTCAGCAGACATGACCGATATAAAAACCGTCGCATATTGCAGATCGCGGCTTAGTTCAACATCGGTCACCGAAATGATCCCCTGCAAACGCGGATCCCTGACATCACCCCGTTCTAACATGCGGGCGATCTCTCGACGAATCAGCTCACGCATGCGATCCACCCGAACAGTCATACCGCCTCTCTCACCTAACTAGTTACTAAGCGTCTGACGCACATCTTCCTTGGTAAAGGATTCAATGATATCCCCCACCTTGATATCATTAAACTTCTCAAGGCTCAAGCCACACTCCATCCCCGCACGCACCTCTTTTACGTCATCCTTAAACCGCTTCAGGGCTGAGATAGGACCCTCGTAGACCACCACATTATCACGCAGCAAACGAATTACACCCCTACGGTAGATGGAGCCGTCGACAACAAAACAGCCCGCTGCATTGCCCACCCCAGAAATGCGAAACACCTCACGCACCTCAGCATGACCAGCAATAGTCTCGCGGGTCATGGGCCGCAACAGCCCCTCCATAGCCTTAATGACATCATCGATAAGGTCGTAGATAATATTATAGAAACGTATCTCGGTGTGTTCCCGTTTGGCCAAGTCGCGTGCCTTGACATCCGCCCGCACATTGAAACCGACGACAATGGCATCGGAGGCTACCGCCAACATGATGTCTGACTCGGTAATTCCACCCACCCCCGTATGAATGATATGGATACCGATTTTATCGCTCGGGATTTTCTGCAACGCCTCTGTAACCGCCTCAACGGAACCCTGCACATCCCCCTTCACCACAATCTTCAGCTCGGTGGCATCCCCCTGCTTGATCTGCTCAAAAATATCCCCCAGCTTATTGCTCTCTTCTTTGATCTGATCCTTCTCTCGCCGCTGGTCCTGTCTAAACTCGGCAATCTCTCGCGCTCGCCGCTCATCGTTGACAACAATCAGCTCGTCGCCAGCGTGGGGCACTCCCGACAGACCAATCACCTCCACCGGGGTCGAAGGGGGCGCTTGTTGTAGCATCCCACCCTTATCATCCACCAAGCCACGGATTTTACCCCACTCAGAGCCAACCACAAAAACATCCCCTACGCGCAAGGAACCGCTTTGGACCAAACAGGTCGCTACCGCCCCACGCCCTTTATCTAAGTTGGATTCGATGATAATCCCGCGTGCCCGCCCAACCGGGTTAGCCCGCAAGGACAACACCTCGGATTGCAGCAGGATCATCTCCTGTAACAACTCAATGCCTTCTTTGGTCTTGGCCGACACCGGTACATAAATGGTCTCTCCACCCCACTGCTCCGGCACCAAACCACGGTTCGACAACTGCTGCATGACATGATCGGGATTGGCCCCTGGCTTATCGATTTTGTTAAGCGCCACCAAGATAGGCACTTTGGCATCGCGGGCATGATTAATCGCCTCTAACGTTTGCGGCATGACCCCATCGTCAGCGGCCACCACCAACACGACCAAATCGGTCACCTTCGCCCCACGCGCCCGCATGGCGGTGAATGCCTCGTGCCCCGGCGTATCGAGGAAGGTGATTCGATTGCCCCCCGCAAGCAGTACCTGGTAGGCCCCGATATGCTGGGTGATGCCACCAAACTCCCCTGAAGTGACATCGGTCTGGCGAATGGCATCCAACAGCGAGGTCTTGCCATGATCGACATGCCCCATCACCGTGACGATTGGTGGACGAGGTAACATGGCCTGCTCATCGTCTGGCGCATCGGTCAGTTCAGACTCGATGGCAGCGACCTCAGAAACCTGCTTGGCCTTATGCCCCAACTCGGTGACGATCAACACAGCGGTTTCCTGATCCAGCACCTGATTGATTGTGGCCATGATGCCCTGCGCCATAAGTAGCCGAATCACTTCGGAGACCTTCACCGCCATACGATTGGCCAGCTCCCCCACCGTGATGGTCTCGGGAACAATCACCTCCCGCACCACCATCGCCGGCGGCTCCGCCCGCTTATCCCGATGATGTCTGGCGCGAATCGGTCGCCTGACAACGGGGCTATCCTCTTCGCCAACATCGTCATCGCCATGGACGTGTCGTCCAATTTTAGAACGAATAACACCCACCCCGACGCGATGCACCACTTCATCGACCACAACGCCGCGACGTTCATCGTCAAGCCGTTTCTGCGCCCGCAGTTCATCCACCTGGGAAAGCCGCTTACTGACCAGATCGTCGCTCTTTTTGCGCGTCACCTCTTCTCGTTGCTGCTTAGGTGACACCTTGCGCTTGTCGTCGGGTTTGGCTGCCACCTTGGCAACGCCCCCCTTCTCACCTGCTCCCTTCTCTCCCCCTCGCGGTTCCGCTCCAGCGGCGGCATGCGCCGCACCACCGCCACGTGCCACCGGAGCGGTTGCTGTCGCCGGCGACCTTGGGGCCGCCGCTGCGCCCCTCTTCTGGTCTAAAGTGGCTGGAACTGGTTTCGATGAACGGGGATCCCGCTGCACGGGCCGCGGCGCTGGAGCAGGAGGAGTTTCCGCCGCAACGCTCACCGGCTTTGACTGTTCTGGCTCTGGTTGCCGCTCCTCAATACTCGCTACCACATCAGCATGGGGAACAGCATCAATATGGGGAGTCGCGCTGGCCTCGTCAGGACCACTGGCCTCACCCACTACTGCTTCATTCTCAACCACTACCGTCACATCAGCGACAGGAGCCTCTGGCGCAACAGCCATTGTCGGCACCGTCTCCGGCTGTTCCGCAACAACAGCCACCGCAGCAGATACAACAGGCTGAGCCGTCTCATCTGGCACCACCGGTGGCGACGACGCCGGCGGTGGTGACGACGCCGGCGGTGGTGACGCCGCCGGCGCCGGCGTGCCTACATCCGGTTCTGCCTTTACGAAAGTCCGCTTGCGCCGCACCTCGACAACCACACTCTTGCTGCGACCGTGGGAAAAATTCTGCTTGATGGACCCCCCTTCCACCGTTTTCTTGAGCACGATCCGACGAGGAATGGTCAGTTTTAATTTCTCGTCGCTCTCATCTACTGGCTTATTTTCGTCACTCAAAAGAACTTCTCCGCATCTGTCTGGTTAAATATAGAACAACGCATTAGAATCAATCGCCAGAGTCTAACCCATTAAAAGTCAACCACCGCGCTGCATCGGTGGCAACACGCCTTACGAACGGCTCTCCGGTGATGGATACCACCGCGATTAAGTTTCCCCCCAAGGCCGCCCCCAGCTGCTCGCGATCAAGCACCCGTAAACACTGGGCATGAGGAAAGTGCCGCAATAAACGCATCGCCTTTTCCCGCGTGTGATCGGCTGTATCCGCCGCCAATAATACCAACAGCGGCTGATTGGCCTGTTGCGACAGCGCCGTCAATTGCTCAACGCCCACCCAAGCCTGTTTGGCTCGGCACGCCAAGCCGATACCATCCAATAAGCGCCGCGACAATCCCTTAGCCAACCGCCCCAACAGCTCACCTTCATCCGGCAGGGACAACGACCTTTGCCCCCAACTGCGCAACAAAGAACGCCGCTTCAGCAAGGTAACGATGTGCTCCGGCCGAGGCTGCACATAAACCGACCGACCCGGACAACGACCTGGTAAATCCTCCATCAGTCGCCCCATAGGATCGACCACAAACCGCAACAGACGACCCCGATCACGCGTCACTCGCGTGACAACACAGCTTCTTACCGGCGATGACTCCCCTGCCGTTACCTCGGTATCATCCCGACGCATCGTCCAACCATCCAACCATCCGGCGTGCCTCAAGGATGATGGCGTTTAACTCTTCTTCGGAGACGGCACCGTTCAACAGCTCAGCCAATTCGTCTGTTGCCAAATCAGCTAAGTCTTCCATCTGACCAATACCCTTCTCAGCTAAGGGGACAATCAGCTGCTCAGATAAGGATACCATTTGCGATAGACGCGGATCGACATGCAGCTCCACTTTACGCTCTTCACTACGCAATGCCTGTTGCAACAGATGATTACGCGCCCTAGTCCGCAGCTCCTGCGCCAGTTGTTCATCAAAGCCTTCGATATTAACCAGCTCCTCCAGCGGCACGTAGGCCACCTCCTCACAACTGGTAAACCCTTCCTGGATCAACGCACCCGCCACATCTTCATCCACCCTCAGGATGTCCACAAACTGCGAGACGAGCGCCCCAAACTGCTCAGTACGGCTGCTGACATCCTCTTGTTCGGTGATGATGTCGATTTTCCAGCCCGTCAATTCGGAAGCCAATTTGACATTCTGCCCTTTTCTGCCAATGGCCAGTGAGAGCTGATCTTCGTTCACGACCACCCTGATGCTGCGATCTTCTTCGTCAACAACAACTTTTGACACTTCAGCGGGTGCCAACGCATTACACACAAAAACGGCCGGGTCAGAAGACCACTCGATGATATCGATGCGTTCGCCCT
>JADGCM010000287.1 GCA_015228995.1 Magnetococcales bacterium | reverse complement strand
CGACTTTGGTTCTTGTCAATCAGCTGGTGCTCGAACATGAACAGGAGCGTATCGCAGGTGTTGCTGCCGATTTTCTCAAAAAAATTAATTCGCTGAATGCCATTGCCGTACTCTTTGCTGCTGAAAAAGACAGTGGCCGTCTGACTGAGTTGGTCCTGCAACACGCCATGGAGTTAACGCATGCCGATGCTGGTGTTGTGTATGGCGTCACCAGTCGCCAGACGCTCCGTTGCGAGATGGTGCGGGCAAATTCCCTGGACAGCAAGACCGAAGCGGCGATTAACTTTGCAGAATTGCCTCTCTACCAAGATGGCCAGCCTAATCTGAAGTGGGCGGCGGTGCATGCCGCCTTAAGGGGTGAGGTAGTCAACATTGTCGATACCTGCCTAGCACAGGATTTTGATTGTTCAGACGTGCATGATATAGGCAGCAAGATCGGTTTCCGTGCCCAATCTGTGTTAACGCTGTCGCTCAAAAATCATGATAGCGAGTTACTGGGCGTCTTACAGCTCATCAATGCTCGTGACCGTGCCACCAGTACCATTCGGCCATTCTTGCCGGAAGATGAGCACCTTGCTACATCGTTGGCCATTCAAGCTGCGGCCACTTTGAGCAATCTGAAACGTTTTGCCAAGCTGAACAAAATTGGGGTGGCGCTCTCCACCGAGAAAGATATTGACCGTCTCATGGAGCTAATTCTGTTGGAAGCCAAGGAGTTGACACACGCCGATGCGGGTACGCTCTACAGCGCCACAGATCGGCAGACACTCCGTTTTGAGATCATCCGCACCGATTCATTGGGCATCAAAATGGGCGGTACTACCGGGGTACCAATCAATTTTCCAGAATTACCCCTCTATAACCAAGACGGTAATCCCAATATGCAGATGGTGGCGGCCTACGCTGCTCTCAGCGGTAAAACGGTCAATATCCCCGATGCTTACCTAGCTGAAGGCTTTGATTTTTCTGGTATGCGTGCTTTTGATGCCAAAACAGGCTATCGGTCAACCTCTTTTTTGACCGTGCCCTTGAAAGATCATGAGAATAAATTGCTGGGGGTGTTGCAGCTTATCAACGCTAGTGATCGTATTACCAATACGGTCCGGCCTTTCTCTCAGGAAAATCAGAGCGTTGCGGAGTCATTAGCCTCACAAGCGGCCATTGCTATGAGCAATCAGAGATTGATTGCCAACCTTAAACAGCTGTTTGAGGCCTTTATCCAATCGATTGCATCGGCCGTTGACGAAAAATCACCCTATACCGGCGGCCATTGTTACCGGGTGCCGGTATTGGCTGAGATGTTGGGACAGGCGGCCAATGAGTCCCAATACGGCGTTCTGAAAGAGTTTAACCTAACCGATGAAGAGATGTACGAACTGAAGATTGCGGCTTGGTTACACGATTGCGGTAAGGTGACTACGCCAACTGAGGTGGTCGACAAGGCCACTAAGTTGGAAAAAATTTATGACCGGGTCCATGTCGTTGATACCCGCTTTGAGGTACTAAAGCGCGATGCCGAGATTGGCTGGTTGCGCCAAAAGATGGCGGCGCTGGAGCAGGGCCGTTTGGACGAGCTGCCGGAATTGGAGCAGCGTTACCAAGAGACCCTCCGTCAACTCAACGAGGATCGCGATTTTATCCGTACCTGCAATGTTGGTGGGGAGTTTATGTCCGATGCGCTCAAAGAGCGGGTCAATCGCATTGCTGGTTACCGCTGGTTGGCACCGGATGGAGAGGAAACCAATCTGCTGACAGAAAACGAGGTGTACAATCTGCACATCTCGCGTGGGACCATCAATAAGGAAGAGCGCGACATTATTAACAATCACGTCTCAGCCACAATTAAGATGTTGGCTGCCCTACCCTTCCCACAGCACCTGTCACGCGTTCCAGAAATTGCTGGTAGTCACCATGAAGCGGTCAATGGCACTGGTTATCCCAAGAAACTGACGCGTGATCAGATGTCGGTACAAGCACGCATCATGGCCATTGCCGATGTGTTTGAGGCTTTGACA
>JADGCM010000286.1 GCA_015228995.1 Magnetococcales bacterium | reverse complement strand
ATATCTGGAGTCTCTAAAGTATCGTAAAGAGGTGGCACAGCGGCAAAACGAGTGGTTAGGGCCAAATCGTGGTTGACCCCATTGCCATAAAGCGTCGGTTCATCCCGTTCCAGATAGGTGGGGTTAGGCAAAATCACATCGGCATAAAGCGTCGTATCAGACGGCAGCACATCGACCACTACCACCAGTTCCATGTTTTTATGGGATAAAATCTCTTTCCAGCGGGTATCGGGATAATAATGGCGCACTGGATTGGCGGCATTAATGATCATGGCCCGGGTCAGATAAGGTTCCCCGTCGTAAAAAAGTTTACCATCTAATGATTCCCAAACCCCGGTATCCGCCAAGGCTGGCACGGCCACTCCCTCGCGACCAGCGGCGCGCTCCTGCGCCGAGAAGGCGAAAGCCCAGGCTGGCTTACCATGGGGAAAGGTCTTACCATTGGAAAGAGCTTTGATCAGCTCGGCCACGAATGGAATACCAGCCATAGTCGTCATGAGTGGGCCTGGCATCGCCTTACCAGCCTTCTTGGCCTCATGCCAATTGGCTACCTTATGGTGATATTCACCGGCCATGATCCAACCACCCTCACGATCAATGCCTCCTACTAAGGCTTGCAACATGGCCTGGGTGCGACGCAACATATTGATGTTACCGTAACGGGCACCATGCCAACCCGGGTCAACAATAGGCCGACCAGCACGGGCAAACTCGCGGGCAATCCGTTGGATCGTGAAAGCCGAAACACCAGTCGTCTTCTCAGCCCATTTTGGGGTATAGGTAGCAATTTCGGCGAGCTGGGCCTGTAACACGGTGACGACTGGTTTGCCTTCTAGCTGCATACCCGCCGGCACATAAAGCTCTGGATAAGCTGGCTGGCCATCGGCATCTAGGCCATTATCATTACTGTAGGTCGCTAAAGCCGTGACAACGCCGGTACGTTGCAGGACACGCGGCCGACCCTGGCTATCGGTGGCAGTCTGCCACTGACCATCCTCGCCTCGATACAGTAAAAATGGCATATTGGAGTGACGTTTGAGAAACTCAGCATCATAGAGTTTCTCCTCCAAAATGACATGAATCAGAGCAATCATAAAATCGAGGTCGGTACCAGGCCGAATCATGATCCACTCGTCGGCTTTAGAAGCGGTTTCTGATAAACGACTATCCAGTGCAACGACACGGGCACCGTTCTTACGACCGGTGGCAAAGCGCACCATGCGCGACGTAGAAACAGCCCCAATGGAAGCATTGTTGGCAACAAACAGAATGTAATTGGCATTGTCATAGTCTGGCAATACCTCATCATGAATGTTAAAATTACCCGTGACTGAGTCGGTACCGAGATGCCCAGAAGCGACGCAGTGCTGCATCGGTGAGGCAATAATGTTGGGGATGGCATTGGACAACGCAAAAGGGACAGCCCAGTTCATGTAGAAAACGCAGGAAGTCCAACCACCGACCATGGTATATTCCCACGGCTTGATGTTGGCCTGTTTCGCCTTGGTGGCAATATAATTCCAAGCCTCTTCCCACGTGGCAGCACGGAATTTGCCTTCGCCACGTTGAGTCCCTTCTACGCGGATCATGGGCGTCTTGATGCGATCAACATCGTATACTTGCCTGAGACCGGCCTGACCGCGGGCACACATCTTCCCCCGATTTAAGGTCGAGTGTGGGTTGCCATCTAGTTTAGTGATGCGGCGTACACCATTTTCAGTGCGGACAGTGGCCTGTACGTTGCATAGGGACGAACAGAAATTACAGATGCTATAGACGGTCTCCTCCTGCGCCGTCGTCGCTGTGGTGAGGGCATTAGCTGAACCAACCCAGCTAGCTGGCCTGAGCAAGCTCAGCCCGGCTACCCCACTGCCAACCTGCATAAGTGTCCGTCTAGAAAGACGATGCAATTGCCAAGTCATAACGATTGTCTCCTCATAAGGATGATCTCCTGTGACGGAGTTTCAAGGCTCCCCAGCCTCTATTTTGACAGTACCAATGCTGCCATAACGACTACCGTAG
>JADGCM010000285.1 GCA_015228995.1 Magnetococcales bacterium | reverse complement strand
TAATGGTCCCATCAAATAGACGCAGAAGGCAAATAACACCTAAATAATTATCATACCAAGAATCAATAATAAGAGCCTTTGGCGCCGCATCAACCAAACCCGTTGGCGCTGGAATGCGAGCAACAATGGCCTCACACACATCGAGGATGCCGACGCCAGTCTTGGCGGAAACGGCAATGGCATCGCTGGTAGACAAGCCAATAATTTCCTCAATTTGATGTTTGACTCGTTCTGGATCAGCTGAGGGGAGATCGATTTTATTAAGGACGGTAATAATCTCTAAATCGTGTTCCAACGCCATGTAAACATTGGCCAAAGTCTGTGCTTCTACCCCTTGGGTGGCGTCAACAACTAACAACACCCCCTCACAGGCAGCCAACGAACGGGATACCTCATAAGAGAAGTCGACATGCCCAGGAGTGTCGATTAGATTGAGAATATACTCAAGACCATCGACAGCCCGATAGAGCAATCGAGCCGATTGTGCCTTGATGGTAATACCACGCTCTCGCTCCAGATCCATACTGTCAAGGACCTGCTCGGTCATCTCACGCTGACTCAAAGCACCGGTAAACTCAATCAGCCGATCCGCGAGCGTACTTTTACCATGATCAATGTGGGCAATGATGGAAAAATTACGTATATGCTTGAGCGACATTATAAATCAACACGATTCATGATGATACGTAATCCCCCCGCTCGCTCTTTGCCAATTCCACAGTGGCCAATACCGCAGTACGATGCAGCAAATCACGCTCTGCGCCACGATTAGGTGAATCAGAAAGGGTGCGCAACGCCTGATCCCGACTCTCACGCAGCCTCTCACGCACACCAGAACTTCCCTCTTCCGACGGCTGGATCAGACCGCTTTCCAACGCCTCAAGAGAGTCTAATAAATCTCCGGCTGAACGCAACTGCTCGTGCTTTTGGCGCAATGACGGCTCATCTGGTGTGATGCCGCTTTCCGTTGTGGCGGTCTCACTACCCGCTACTTCAGCAAAAGAATCCAGATAATGGGCAAAATTTTCCCCACTGACCGAACCGGTGGGACGATTTTTGGTCGCGACAGCCACCTGTGCCATCGCTTTTCCTGTCTTATCTAACTGGCGGACCGTCATTGCAGCCTCCTGCATTGATAACGTTATATTCGAGTTGCCTGTTTGCGTTCCACACCACAATCAACATCCATGCCACCATGCCGCCCCTCACCCTGCCCTCTCCCACAAGGGGAGAGGGTGAAGAAGCTGGGAAGGGGAGCCGGGGGGTGAGGGTGCATATCAGATGGTTAAATCTTTTACTTCATCTTCTTCCAGCTCTTTGCCTTCTGCCAGTAGACCACGATACTCCCGATGGCTATAAAACGCTGACAGCAAGTAGAGACAACCAACCGTAAAAAGCAATGCCGCGTGATGGATGGTCAACACGGTGATAAAAATCGCCACGCCAACCAGAGTTAGAAAGGGGCGCTGACGATGCCAATAAATATCCTTAAAACTGCGAAAACGGATGGTGCTCACCATCAGGATGGCCAACATGTACACCATCAACAACACCAACCAGTGAAGCAAATGAAAGTTTCCGGAATTATCGCCTTCGACACGAATGCCAAAATCGATGTAGAACAACATGGTCGCTACAACAACGCCGGCGGCAGCAGGGACAGGTAATCCCTGGAAATAACGTTTAGAAAGGCGTTCATCTTGAACATAATGCTGCACATTAAAACGGGCTAAACGCAGCGCACTACAGACAGAAAAGAGAAACACGGCCGCCCAGCCGAGCCGCTGGAACGGCACCAAGGCCCATTGGTAGGCCAACACCGCTGGAGCAATGCCAAAGGAGAGAAAATCGGCTAGGCTATCATACTCTTTGCCAAAATTGGAAACAGCACCCGTTGCCCGTGCCACCCGACCATCCAAGGCGTCGAAGATGGCGGCGACGATGATGGACAGGGCTCCCTGTTCGTATTGGCCTGTCAGGGAAGCCATAATCGCGTAAAAACCAAAAAACATCCCCCCGGTCGTCAGCAGATT
>JADGCM010000284.1 GCA_015228995.1 Magnetococcales bacterium | reverse complement strand
GGATTTACAGGTCTCTTTTATGCCCTTTGCCGTGGTGGTGTTGGTAGCCGCATCGGCCTCATTTGTGACCCCGATTGGTTACCAGACCAACCTCATGGTGCAACGTCCCGGCGGCTATCATTTCCTCGATTACGTCCGTTTCGGTTGGTTATTGTCTTTCTTGGTTGCAGGAGTCACCATTGGCCTGACCCCCTTGATATGGCCGTTCTGATTTCAAGCCGCTTGGCGCTTGCTTTGATGGCCATGTTCATATTATCGGCATGTCTCGGCTAAATTGGAACAGTTGGAGCCCAGTGCTGGCGCAGGAGAGGCAGGGTGAGGGGTATGATCAGCCAAATTGCAGCTGAAACAATTTGGCATAAAGCCCCTCTTGTTGCAGCAATTGCTCGTGGGTACCCTGTTCAATCAGTTTACCACGCGATAGGACGACAATCCGGTCGGCATCTAGTATGGTGCTGAGACGATGGGCGATGATCAAAGCGGTGCGCTGCTGAAGCAGTCGATCAATGGCCTGTTGGATGAGCCGCTCGCTGGCGCTGTCCACCGAGCTGGTGGCCTCATCCATGACCAAAATGAGGGGATCGAAGGCAAAGGCGCGGGCAATGCCCAGCAGCTGCCGTTGTCCGGATGAAAGGTTGTTGCCTCGTTCAGCTAGTTGGGTGTGGATGCCATTGGGGAGGGTGTCGATGAATTCCATGGCGCCGACCTGCTCCAGCGCCCAACGAATGCGTTGGGGGGCAATGGTGGCGTCGTACAGACTGATATTGTCGGCAATGGTGCCGGCGAATAGGTAGGTCTCCTGTTGTACCACACCGATGACGCGACGCAAGCGTTCTAAGGGCAGGGCAGAGATCGCGATGCCGTCGATCAGGATCTCCCCCTGAGTGACCTCGTAGGTGCGGTTTAATAAGGCGATTAAGGTCGATTTGCCGGCCCCGGTCGGCCCGACCAGGGCTACCCGTTCGCCGGCACGGATGTCGAGGTGAATATCGTGCAAGACCAAATTCTGGCCATAGCCGAAACGGATGCCCCGTAGTGACAGAGCTCCGTGACGGACCATGGCAACGGTTTCTGGTCGAGTATGAGGGCCATCGTGGATCGTGGCTGGTGTATCTAACAGCTCAAAGATACGCTCTAATGCCGTCATGGCCGCTTGCATGGTGGTAAATTTACCGGATAAATCGCGAATAGGTAAAAATAAGCGACGGATGTAATCGATAAAGGCTACCAGGACGCCAATGGTGACCGAACCGCCATCATCGGTACCGGTTAAAAAAGCCCCATACCAGAACAGGAGCACGATCATGACCACAGACACCGCTTCGACCAGGCTCACTTGCAAGGCTTCGTAAAAGTTGCTGATGAGCGAGGCGTCGAGGTAGCCGCGATTGAGTTGGTCAAACTGCTCAATGTTGCGTTGTTGACGCTGACACAATAATACCACGTTACGGCCGTCAATTTCTTCAGTCAGGAGACTAGCCATACGCGATTGCAAGAGACGTCCCTCGCGTTGGGACACCCGCAACCGCCGCGCAATCAGGAGGGTGGCCAGGATCAACAGCGGCATCAATAGGGCAATAATCAAGGTTAGGGGTGGCGACAACAGCACCATACCGGTGATAATGGCGATCAGCAACAGCAAATCACCGATCAGGTGGATCAGGCCCGCCCCGATCATTTGGCTGATCGCTTCGCTATCGTTACTCAACCGATTGGTTAGGCGGCCACTGGCATGACGATCAAAAAAAGCGGCATCAAGGCTCAATAGGTGGGCAAATAGGTTGGCACGCAGATCGTGGATCACCTTTTGGCCTAAAATGGCGTTGAGGAACGACTGCCCATAGCCGACGGCGAATTGCAAGCCAATCAGCAGTAAAAACAGTGCCAGCAGGCCGCCAAAACCGGCCATATCACCTGTCATGAAGTGGTGATCGACAGCATATTTGAGTACCATCGGCTGGGCAAATTGGATGGCAGCCATCACTGGTACCGCACTTGGCTGCAAACCCGGCAAATCATCAGCCGCCAGCAGCTAG
>JADGCM010000283.1 GCA_015228995.1 Magnetococcales bacterium | reverse complement strand
GAGCAGCTCCTGTAAAATCCGCCCCATGATGGTCGGGTTGCTGCCTTCCATCTCCATTTCGATCATGTAGGTATCTACTGTGCGTCCCTTGCCCGTGATCGAGTGGCCGTTGATGCCACGGCGTGCGAGCAACTCCAATACCGGCAACAAGGCGCCGGTACGATGGTCAAGGATCAGAGTAACAAACAAGTGGTAGCTGCTATTGCCAGCAATGGCCCAATCGCCGTCATCCCATTGTTCGCCCTGAATTCTATCACAGGAGGCATGGTGGACAATCCAGTGGCCATCGGCGGCCGAACGACCCACCACCGGTGCACCCGGGGTCGCCAAACAACAGGCCGACCAGAGAATATCGGGACCATCCAGGGAGGTGAGACGAAAACGACCATTCGGCAACCGTTCGACGCCGCGGATGATGACCTCCTCTCCCTTCATTGCCTGTTTGATTAAGGTGCGTGCCCGAGCAGTCTTGACTGCATCCAACCACGAGCGTTGTGGTCTTGCCTCCTTGGAGGTCAATATTTCTACCACATCGCCGTCACAGAGTGGGTGTTCCGGTGCGCAGGGAATACCATTGACGCGGGCACCGATGCAGTGCTGCCCAAGGTGGGTATGGACCAAATAAGCAAAGTCGATAACCACCGATCCAACAGGGAAGGTCAATCGATCCCCCTTGGGGGTATAAATGTCCAAGATATCTGGCAAAACGTGCGCGTGTACCTCAGACATGCGCAAATCGCTATCCCCCAAGGTGGCTAGTAATTTCATATAACCACCGGTATCGGGTCCGCTCTCGCCCCATTTAGCCAAGATGCCTCTTTGGTTGGCGGCGTCATCCTGGCATAAGACAATTTGAATATTAACAGGCCTGCCCTCCCAGAGAATACGACTGGTTAGGGCACGAAAGCCGTTGATACGCGGGGCATTGAGGTAATCGCGCACATGCCGTGGCATGGGCCCGTAAGTGCGGTGCAGCTGTCCCAACAACTGCCAAGCTGTATCATGCTGATCAACCAATAACTTGAGCCGAAATACAGGCCAACCAATGCGTTGCAACTGCCCGGTGCCCGGCTTCTCAGCCAACACAAAAAAATCGCCGATTTGTTTCGGTTCCACAGCTATATCCCGGATCATGCCCCCCTGCCCAAGGCCAATACGCAGATGGTGCAAGAGACGGTTCATGCTCGGTTGACCCTCTTTCTGCAACTGGCTCAAGGTCTGTTCGGCCTTTTTGCTCTGCACCGGCATCAACCAGGGTAGTAGGTGAATAATCAGCTGATCGGCAAAATCGATCATGCCCAAACGCCGCGTCACACCAACATAAATCAGGCCGATACTGGCTTTTGCTTTAGCCTTAACCTCCCCCAACGCATGCAGCGACTCCGAGTTGTGCATGACGTCAAAGGCCTTGATGAGCAGCACCCGGATATCCTTGGACGCCGCCTGCAAAATGCGCTGGTAAGTGGCCGCCACATCGCCATCGCCCGTTTTTAAGTTACGAATTTTCGATAACGCCTGCACCATGTTGAGCACTTCCGGACTCAATTGATGAACGCGTTGTTCCGGTTCACGGTCAGCTGGGGCATCTTCGATCGAGTCGTGCAACAAAGCAGTGCAGACCGCCTGGACATCGGTGAGACCCCAAACCAAGCAGTTGGTAGCGACACTGAGACAGTGGGTAACGTAAGGGGCTCCATCTAAACGACGGTATTGCCCTTCGTGAAAGAACAGGGCCATGTCAATCGCACGGGCCACCTGTTCCGTCGCTGCTGTTCCCAACTGCTGCCGACTCAATTCCAGCAACGTATTGATTTGCTGCGACAGCTCCAGGGTATGGCTTGGTGTGTTCACAATGGTTTCCCTTGTTGTCGGTTCCGTGCTATTCTGCCCGAACGGTCCATGTTATGCAAGGAGTTCAGTCTCCCCAACTGGAATATGAAAGTATCTGTCATTTGCTGACTAAAGATCTACTGCGTTTTACTATACGTCATGGAGAAATTACTCCTCGTTCAATCGATACGAAGGACCGCGTCCTGTTGATATTGGCGCAAAA
>JADGCM010000282.1 GCA_015228995.1 Magnetococcales bacterium | reverse complement strand
TCCATCCGTAGCATTATGCCCCAGCTTTGATGCGCTTGGTAGCATTCTGCCACAATTCTACGGTTGATCAATTATCCATATTAGTTTATTAACTATTTGATATTTAACATATATATTAAACAATCACCACTAGGCATAAATCTCGCTGAAACTGCCATAGGCATTTCTATGTCACGGTGAGGGGTAATAAATATGAGACGTCTCGCAAATCTGAAGATGGTCACCCGTCTGGTGTTGGGGTTTGGTCTGTTGTTGGGAATTTTTGGCGTTGGCATGACGGTCATTTTTCTCAACGTCTCGACCGTTGAGAAGCAAATGCGCTTTATCCAGGAAGAGAGTCTGCCGTTCACTCTAACGGCAGATGATATGGCCTTAGCCGCCACCGAAGTGTGGCAGTTTTATACCGATGCCTCAGCCACCCACAATCGTGAAGCAATCCAGGAAGCTGATGCGGCAGCGCGTGAATTTCAAAAAGGGCTAAACCAATTTAGAACCATGCTCCAGCAAGAGAGAGATACCGCAGGACTAGCCAAAATTTCTATTTTGGAACAAGCGCTGGCCACCCTACAACAGACTGGCATGAGAATGGTTGAAACCTACATTACCCAGGGGACGCAAGCGGGCAATCTGATTATGGAAGAGTTTGACCAAGCGTCGGAAGAGCTAAAAAAACAGGCAACGGCGCTACGAGAAGGACAAGTACAAGAGATTCGCGATGGTATCACCCGGGTGGCCCAGTCAGTTCACGATACCCTGGCGACCATGGTGGTGATGGCTATTGGCGGTGGCGGCATGGGCTTGCTTGTTGTGCTGCTACTGACCCGCAGCATCGTGCGCCCACTACAGACTTGTGGTCATGTCGTTAGCCGGGTATCTCAGGGAGACCTAACCATCCGCTGCACCCATCTTAGTCGGGATGAACTGGGCCAGTTGCTGCAAAACGTGCAGGCCATGATTGAACGTCTACAGCAGGTGGTTCGCGACGTCTCAACCGCCTCTGACCAAGTTGTGGCTGGTAGTGCCGAATTATCTGCCACAGCACAAATGCTATCTCAAGGTGCCATTGAGCAGGCTGCCTCCATCGAAGAGACCTCAGCGGCCATGGAAGAGATTACCAGTAACATTAAGCAAAATAGCTGCAACTCTATAGAGACTGATCGCATCTCCTCTCAGGCCGCCGTCGACGCGCAAAGCAGCGGTCAAGCGGTCGATGATGTGGTGGTAGCCATGAAAGAAATCGCTACCAAGATCAGCATTATCGAAGAGATTTCTCGTCAAACCAACTTACTGGCTTTGAATGCTGCCATCGAAGCAGCCCGTGCCGGCGAACAGGGCAAGGGATTCGCTGTTGTTGCTGCCGAAGTACGCAAATTAGCTGAGCACTCGCAAGCAGCAGCAGCGGAGATCACCTCCTTATCCCAGTCCAGCGTTGCTGTAGCGGAACGGGCAAGCGTCATGCTAAACCAACTGCTGCCGGCTATCGGACGTACGGCCGAGTTGGTGCGGCGTATTGCCGTCGCCAGTCAGGAGCAGGATACAGGAGCCGAGCAGATCAACAAGGCTCTGCAAACGATGGATCAAGTTATCCAACAAAATGCCGGGGCGGCCGAACAAATGGCAGCCACTGCTGAGGATTTGTCTAGTTACGCCACCAAGATGCAGCAGTCGATGGCTTTTTTCCGCTGTAGTAAGGTGGCTTAGCTACCCAAAGGACCAACGCCATGAATCAACACCCCCCCTGCGATAGCCCACTTTAGAGCGTTGTGGCAAGAGCTCACCGGGCAACCGAAGGTGCTGTGGCCGTTTGTTAGTCCCAGTTTAGCCGGCAGGCTTGTCTCCAGCTGGTTGCTGTTGCCACGGCATGATCGGTACCGACGAAATGGAGTTTTTCGGTGAGCCATCGATCAGCTTATCGCTGTAGACCAAATAGACCAGTACGTTACGCTTACGATCAAAAAAGCGCACCACATGCATTTTCTTGAATAAAATCGATGTACTCTTAGAGAATACGTCCTCACCATCTTTTAATTCACTCAGAAATTTAATGGCCCCGATTTGACGGCGGTGGTAT
>JADGCM010000281.1 GCA_015228995.1 Magnetococcales bacterium | reverse complement strand
CTCTTCAAACAAGGCAATTTGTTGCGGCCGCTTTTTGACCACGGCGGCGGCCAATTTGTGTTGCTCCATCCAAAGAAGCAGCTCTTGTGCCCGTTGGATAACCGGTGCAGGGACTCCGGCCAACTGGGCCACATGGATGCCATAAGAATGGTCGGCCGCTCCTGGGACCACCGTGTGCAGAAACAACACCTGATCGCGCCACTCCTTGACCTCAGCCCGATAGTTAACGATACCGGGGATGGCCGCCGCCATGTCGGTTAGTTCGTGAAAATGGGTGGCAAATAGGGTCCGCGCCCGGCAGCTGCTGTGGATGTACTCGGTCACGGCCCGGGCTAAGGCCAACCCCTCACTGGTTGAGGTGCCGCGACCAATTTCATCGAGGATGATTAACGATCGCGGCGTTGCTTGGCGTAAAATCGCCGCTGTCTCGACCATCTCCATCATAAAGGTGGAGTGACCACGGGCCAAATCATCGGCAGCACCGACACGGGTAAAGATACGGTCCACCCGACCAATATGGGCGCGTCGTGCTGGCACAAAGGAACCAGTATGGGCCAGCAGTACAATCAGGGCCATTTGCCGCATAAAGGTTGACTTACCCGCCATGTTGGGTCCGGTGAGCAACATCAGCCGCCGGTCACTGCGGTTGAGATGGAGATCGTTCGGTACAAAGTCGTGATCGCGCAGCAACCGCTCCACCACTGGATGACGACCCTGTTCGATTAATATTTGCTCGCCGTCGTCCACCACTGGCCGTACGTAATCCAGCGTCACCGCCTGCTGCGCCAGGAGTGTCACCACATCTAATGTTGCCAATGCCCCGGCGCTCTGCTGCAACAGCATCACTTGCGCCGCACATTGCTGCAATAACTGCCCAAATAGCTGCTCTTCCAGTTCGTTGCAGCGATCTTCAGCGTTGAGGATGCGCTCCTCCATCTCCTTCAGGGCTGGAGTGACAAAGCGGGCAGCGTTGGTCATGGTCTGCCGTTGTTGGTAATGAGCGGGTACCTTGTTGAGATGGCTGTTGGTCACCTCCAACGTATAACCGAGCAGGCGATGGTATTTGATCTTCAGGCTGCCAATGCCGGTACGGTCTCGTTCTTCGGACTCAAAATTGGCTAAAAATTGCTTGCCATCTAATGCCATGGCGCGCACTTGGTCGAGTTCATTGTGAAAACCACTGCGGATCACCGGACCATCACGCCGTTGTAACGGCAGGGGATCGTCCGCCAGGGCACGGCGTAGCAGGTGCGCCAGCTCTTGATGAGCCACTCCCCCAAGGGCTTGCCGTAGCACCGCCAATAAAGAGGGAAGTTCCTCTGCCTGTAAGGTCTGCTGAATCCCTGGTAAGAGTTCCAAGATCGAACGCAATCGACCGAGATCAAGTGGCGAGGCCCGCTGCAATACAATCCGCCCTAAAATACGTTCTAGGTCGTGCAAGCCTTTAAGTAGATCGCGTATCTTGCTGCGCTCGGAGTGATGACACCACAGCCACTCCACCGCATCTTGTCGGGTGCGAATGGCCTCCAAGTCACGCAAGGGGCGGTTGAGCCACTGTGACAGCAAGCGACTGCCCATGGCGGTACAACAGTCGTCCAATACCCCTACCAAACTGTGGCGCCGTTCCCCATCGCTGAGGCTGCTGTTGATCTCTAAATTGCGCCGACAGCTTTCGTCCAAGATGACGGCATCGGCAAAATCGAGTTGGGTGATGCTGCTAATGTGGCTCAAAGCCCCCTGCTGCGTCTCACGGCAGTAGGCCAACAAGGCCCCCGCAGCAGCTTGACAGGATGGTAGTTGATCGATGGCAAAACCAGCCAGCGTTACCACCCCAAAATGGTTGCGGATCACTTGCGCCGCCTGGTCGGGTTCAAATTGCCAGCTGGGCCGCCGTGTCACCCGCTGTAACCAACTTTGCAACGCTTCTTGATGGGGCTTATGCTCCAGCCACTCCTGTGGCAACAGCAACTCAGCCGGCTGCAACCGCGCCAGTTCAACGCCCACCTGCGCCAACGACTGCAACGCGGCCACCACCAACTCACCCGTTGATAGTTCCAAGGCTGCCAAGCCAATGGTCG
>JADGCM010000280.1 GCA_015228995.1 Magnetococcales bacterium | reverse complement strand
CGCAGGCGCGACGCGAGCACCAAAATAACCCCGGATAGCAACGCCAACGTCGCCGCTAATGCCGGAATCCGACTGGGATCTCCGGCTGCCAGAGGTAGAATAGCGGTACCAGCCAGCAACCCTATAGCAGCATCTGGGCCGGCAATCACATGACGCGATGAAGCAAAAAGGGCATATCCGATCGACGCCGCCAACGCGGCGTAGATCCCTGAGATGGGTGGCATATGCACCAATTCTGCATAGGCAAGAACCGATGGGATCATCACCACACAAGCCGTAACCCCGGCAACCACATCGCCACGCAACCACATCATTTGATAGGTTCTTAACGTAGCAATTAGAGGGATTACATGAACATATTTTGCCACAGATTCAATTCCTTTAGTTCCACCCAGCTCGTTCAATGACTAATCAAGCCGCTCGATTCTTACTTGTAGAACCGCTTTTCGGTGGGCTTTTTCCACCACAAAGCGATATTTACCCACGTCAATAGACTCTCCTTCGTCTGGAATACGTTGCCAACGCTCCAATAGAAACCCCGCTAAGGTCTCGTAGTTACCCTCTGGCAGCGAGATGCCCATCTCCTCTTTCAAGGTTACCAACAAGACCCGCGCCGATACGCTGCTGTTTTTGGCGTCAAGTACGGTGATCTTGTCGCGGTTGCGTTCATTGTCATCATACTCATCCTGCATTTTACCAACCACACGCTCCATAATATCCTCCAGAGTCAGGACACCCTGGGCAGAGCCATATTCATCGACAACGGCTGCGATCCGGTCGCCTTGACGACGAAAGTCATCCAGCAGATCCACCAACCCCATAGAACCAGGAACAAAGCGAATCGATTTGAGATGGGGTTTAAGCGGGTTCTCATCAGGAAGCCCTAGCAACTCAAAGGTGTTCACCATACCTACCACCTGGTCCACACGCAATGAGTAGACCAGCAGCCTGACATGGGAACTGTTGCTGGCAATCCGCAGCGCTTGCCCACAAGTAGCCCGGACATCGACAGCAGCGACATCAATGAGAGGCACCATGATATCGCGCACTTTGGTCTCACTGAAATTGAAGACCCGACGAATCATGGTCTTCTCCTCGTGGCGCACGTCTCCTTCACTGGCTGGCATCTGCAACATGACGTCCAACTCTTCCCGCAGGGTGAAGTGGCTCTTGCCAGACTCTCCGCCTAAAATTTTGGCGATGATACCACTCAAAAAGGTGAAGGTCGCGATGATAGGATAGAACAGATAAAACGACGCCTTGAGGACATAAATAATCCGTGGCGTAAAGATATCTGCTTGCTGTTGAAAAACGCTCTTAGGGACAATCTCACCAAAGACCCAGATAAACGGTGCGATTAACACAATGGCCAACCAAGCAAAATCAGCACCAAATAGGTTAATCGCCAACAATGTCGCTAACGAACTATTGGTGACAATGGCCACATTGATCCCTACCAGGGTCGTAGAGAGCAGCATCTCTGGTTTTTGCAGCATATCCAGCGCAATACGGGCTCCGTTTGAACCTTTGGCCGCGTCATGACGCAGCTTCAAGCGATCCGCACTGACAACAGCAATCTCAGAGCCAGCATAAAACCCCTCCATGACCAAACAGCCAAACATGGCGATTAGCATGAGGATATTATCGTCCATTATTCACTCTCCTTGCTTAGGCTGTCGAGATCGTCATTGCTGTCCGCTGATGGTTGGTCCGGAGATGACTGGGGAGCGATAACCGGGGCTGATCCCACCACCAGCAACTCAGTGATGCGCCGATCTTTCATCTCAGTTACGGTAAAACTCCACTCATTCAAAACAGTTTGGCTGCCAATAACGGGCATTTCACCAAGATTGTGGAGCACTAACCCAGCTATGGTCTGCACGAAAGAGTCATCTAGGTTGGCCTGCATACGCGCATTAAAGGCGGATATACTCGTGCTACCCAACACCTTCCAGCTATTCTCCGTTGTCATTGTCATGTCTTGGTCATTGGCACTGGCTGGCTTTTCAATCTCTCCAAAGATGGAGGCCATGATGTCGTCCATGGTGACCACGCCCACAATCTCACCATATTCATCCATCAC
>JADGCM010000279.1 GCA_015228995.1 Magnetococcales bacterium | reverse complement strand
TTGTTGCGCTCCTTGCCAGTCGATATCAAGCAATACGATCTCATTGTGAGCGATAGCGGTGGTCACAAACCGACGCGAAGTGCCATAACAGTGACCAAATACCTCGGCCCATTCCAAAAAATCTCCGACACGTTGCTGTTGTTCAAATTCGGCACGGGTGACAAAAAAGTAATCAACACCGTCACTTTCTCGGGGGCGGCAGTCACGGGTCGTGGTGGAAATCGAAAACCGAACCGACGTCTCCTGGGCGATTAAATGGCGGGCCAACGTACTTTTGCCGGCACCCGACGGTGCTGACAGAATCAAGACAAAACCACTCGGGCAAGTCTCCATGGTTGCATTCCTTACACCCTCTCCCCTTGTAGGAGAGGGCAGGGTGAGGGGTTACTCAATATTCTGTATTTGCTCACGTAGCCTCTCAACAATTACCTTCATATCGACACCAAGACGCGATAGGATAACATCCTGAGACTTGGAGCATAGTGTATTGGTTTCACGATTAAGTTCTTGGCACAGAAAATCCAGCCGCCGCCCGACCGGTTCGGTGCTACCCAGTAGGGCGCGCATCTCAGCAATGTGAGCACGTAGACGATCCAGCTCCTCGGAGATATCGGCGCGATTAAACAACAGCGCCATTTCCTGAGCAAAACGATTGGAATCAACCGCCGCCGCTACCACCGTTTCTGTGACAAATTCTGCCACACGATCACGCAGGCGCATCTCAAGCCGCTTGCGCACTTCCGGTAATCGTTCGACAACCTGGACCACCAATAGGTCAAGCTCGGTCAAACCATCGCTCAATATCTTTGCTAACGCTTCCCCCTCGTTGGCGCGCATGGTCAGGAGCGATTGCATCGCCCGCTGGAGCAGTGGCAACACCCCCTCCAAGAGCTGTTCGCGATCAGAGAACGCCACCGCCTGGCGCTCTTCCTCGACCAAACCGGGCCACTGGAGCAGTGTATCCAAAGTGAGGATTTCGCGTTTGCGTTTCTTGTGCGGGAGACGCTGGATGAGCTGATCTTCCACGTTCATGATGGCCGCCAGCATGGGCTCGTTGACAACCAGAAAATACCGGTCCGACCGCGCTTGCTCCAAAGTTAACGTGCATTCGATCCGCCCACGACTGAAACATTCCTGCAACAGCCGCCGTATGGCGAACTCACCGTTGTTAAGGAAGTCGGGTAACTTGACCACAACTTCGAGAAAACGGGCATTGACAGATTTGAGCGAGCAGAAAATGCGATAGCCCGGGCTACCTTCTTTTCGGTCAATCTCGCCCTGAAGCTGTGCAAAACCGGTCATACTACGCAACATGCTTAACCGTTCTCTACCCAGGTATTATAATCAATGAACAAAAAAACAGAAAGGGGCGTATCGGTTTTGCACACGCCCCCCTGACCAGTGTTTTGAATAGGCTATCTATGAGCCAACCAGCACTTAACTACCGTGAATAGCCTCATATTTGGCTTGCAATTCTTCTTTGGTCTCTTCATGTTCCGGATCAGGAATAATGCACTCAACCGGGCAGACCGAGACACACTGCGGCTCGTCAAAGGCTCCCTCGCACTCCGTACACAGGTCCGGATGAATGTAATAGACATCTGAATCCACATCAGACCCATCGGTGATGGCCTCATTCGGGCATTCTGGCAAGCAGACATCACAGTTGGTACAATCATCAGTAATCTTTAAAGACATTATCAATGACCTCCCAGTCAGAATCTAGCTAAACTGAACCCGAATCGCAACGGGCTCCAATTCACTAGCAAATTTAATTGAAACAAGCAAGAGAACTGTTCCTTGATGCGTTACAGTTTTATGCCACCGTATGTGGAAATCTACGGAAACAAGGGCAGCGCTTGCAGCGCCGTCGTTTCTGTAAATCCCAGCATAAGATTCATATTCTGTACCGCCTGACCGGAGGCTCCCTTGATTAAATTGTCGATGGTGGCAAAAACCATCAACCAACCTGTGCGTGAGTCAAATCGTACCATGATGCGGCACTGATTTGAGCCACGGACATGATGCGTTGCCGGTTCTTCACCGGGCGGCAGGACGACAACAAACGGCTCATCGCCGTAGAAGTCTGTAA
>JADGCM010000278.1 GCA_015228995.1 Magnetococcales bacterium | reverse complement strand
AGGATGGCACAAACCCAACTCTTCCAGCAGGCGATGGTTGCCAATATGGTAGGTTTCACCCATGATTTCCCCCCTTGCCCCGCGCCCCATGATGGCCTCGAAATGGATGACTGGGAGCAGAGTTTTTTCTTTTCCATGCGCCGCCAAAATCGCCGCTGCCACTGGATGTTCGGAATGGGCCTCTAGGCTGGCCGCATACTGCAAGATCTGTTTTGGGTCGTGATCTCCAAGCACGATACACTCTGTCATCTCCATGCGTCCATGAGTCAACGTACCGGTTTTGTCCATGGCAATGGCCCGCATCCCATGAACCTGTTCCAGGTAGAGTCCCCCCTTGATCAAAATGCCACGACGCGCCCCAGCCGCCAACCCACTGACCACCGTCACCGGCGTAGAAATTACCAGGGCGCATGGGCAGGCGACCACCAACATCACCAGGGCATTATAAAACCAAGTAGAAAACGGAACATGCCACAAAAGGGGAGGCACCGTGGCAATCATCGCCGCGATAGCTACCACGGCTGGGGTGTAATATCGGGCAAACTGATCCACAAAGCGTTGCATTGGTGCGCGCTTGCCTTGGGCTTCCTGAACGGTATCAATAATTCTGGCCAAGGTAGAGTGTTGGAAATCAGCGGTCACACGGTATTCCAGCACCCCAGAGCCATTGATCGACCCGGCATAGAGCGCATCTCCTGCCTCTTTCGTAACAGGAACACTCTCCCCGGTTATGGGAGCTTGGTTGATACTAGACCGCCCTACAGTCACCACACCATCCAGGGCAATTCGTTCACCGGGTTTGATCCGGGCCATGCGACCAACCGTTACGGTAGAGGCCGTAACCGTTATCCACTCCCCGTTATCGGCTTGAATGGTGGCCGTCTCTGGGGCCAAAGACATCAATTCCCGCACGGCGTTGCGTGCTTTATCCAACGAAAAGGCCTCGACCCGTTCGGCTATGCCAAAGAGAAAAATCACCATGGCCGCTTCAGGCCATTGACCAATGGCCATGGCACCCAACACCGCAAGACTCATCAAAAAATTGATATTCAAAGAGAGCATACGCAAAGCGATCCAACCCCGCTTCAGGGTAGGCAATCCACCAACCAGAATTGAAATCAAAGCCAACCCAACGACCCACAGGGAGTGTTCATCCAGACCGGACCAGACCAGAATTTCCGCGCCAATGGCAGACAAGCCAGCGATCGTCATGACCAACCAATCACGCAGAGAGACAACCGGTTTATCCAGGATCGTGCGGGATTGGGCCATCCCAGAGGTTTCCGTCTCATCAGGCTCCATATCCACCGAGCTAAGAGCGGCGATCACCGCAGCCCGCTTGATGCCACGATGGATGATCACCAACTCCCGGCGCATCATATCAAAATCCAAGTGCTGAAGCCCCTCCATGCCAGCAAGAGCGTTTCGGACCAGATCCGCCTCCACTGGACAACACATTTTAGTGATGCGAAACACCATCTTTTCTTCATTCGGATCCGACAAAGGAGCGGATATCGGCGACAGGCCAACGGGCGGATTTGCAGAGCAACACCCAGAATGACAGGCAGAAGAACGATTGACAGACATGAGATTCTCCACTATTCGATTATTTCTAAGTGAACCCTGCAGCCATTGCACACCCTGTAGCCGCTACAGGGTCAAGTCTATTTTTTTAGGAGAGCGTTATGCGTATCGGCGAACTGGCCAAACAGGCCGGTTGCGATGTGGAGACCGTGCGTTACTATGAACGCGATGGACTGCTCGCAAAACCGGAACGGGAAATTTCAGGCTATCGTAATTATAACACATTACATTTAGCGGATTTACAATTCGTGCGGCATTGCCGTTCCCTGGGCATGAAATTGGCTGAAATCAAAGTACTCATGAATTTCCGTTCATCCCCGGATGGGGATTGTGCCGGGGTCAATGCACTGCTTGATGTTCAAATTGTCCGCGTAGAAGAACAGATGGCCGCCATGAGCTTGCTTAAAGAACAATTGATCGCCCTTCGAAACAAATGTGAGCATCGACGCACAAACAAAGAATGCGGGATCATGCAATCGCTCAATTATGCCGTTCAAGTACGGAAATGCCC
>JADGCM010000277.1 GCA_015228995.1 Magnetococcales bacterium | reverse complement strand
GCACCAAAAAACCCTTTCACCTTGCGGCTGAATCAAATCTGAATACTTTTCATCCAGTTGGCAGCGCGGCCACTCACTTGACGGGGCAGGTCATTGAGGTTGAGACGACCACGGTACCGGTTGTGATGCAGCGGTATGGGGTACCAGACTTGATTCGTATGGATGTGGAAGGGCATGAGGTGGAGGTGCTGCGGGGGTTGCTGCCAGCGGTGATAGATGGAACAGCAAGACCAATGATCTTATTTGAGACCCACCTGTCGCGTTATACACCGGACCATGATTTAGCGCCGGTGTTGCGTGAGTTGTTCCGCTGTGGCTATCGTGTCAGCATGGCGGCGTCGTCTGGTGAGGCGGGTACCGCCAAGGTAAAGGCGTTGGGCTATCAGGGCAGTGCCCCTTTTGAAACCGACTTCATGTATCGCGTCCTATTCGGTGCCATCAGCAACGAAGATGCCGAAACATTGATTTGTCGCAGCGGCGGCTTACGCACCGTGCTATTGAGCTGCCAGTCTCCTGGATCAGAAGTGGCGGGTAAAGGGCAAAACGGATGACTACACAACACAATGCTGAGCTCATCCATCGCATGGGTGAATTGGTCCGTGCTTACTGTGAACACAACCACGACTTTGCCTTTCACCCCGACCGGCCAGTGGTGCGGCTGCATGAGCCCACTTTTGGTGCCGATGAGATCATGGCCGTGGTTGAAAGTCTGCTCAGCACCCAAGTGACAATGGGAGAACGGGTACTGGCCTTTGAGCGGCAATTTGCCCACTCTTTGCGCATGACTCACGGCGTCATGAATAACTCCGGCTCGTCGGCTAACCTGCTTGCCATCGCTGCGTTAGCGAATCGCGAAACCGATAACTGTTTGCGGCCTGGTGACGAGGTGATTGTGCCCGCCCTCTCCTGGTCGACAACCGTCTGGCCACTGATTCAAAACGGGTTGGTACCGGTGATCGTCGATATTGACCCGGTTACCCTCAATATCGACCCGGAACAGATCGACCGTGCCGTCGGTCCCAAGACTAAGGCGGTAATGGTGGTGCATGTCTACGGCAATCCTTGTGACATGACCGCCATTATACAGCGTTGCCAGCGTTATGGCTTGCAGCTGATCGAAGATTGCTGCGAGGCTTTAGGGGCTGAGTTCGACGGTCGTGCGGTTGGTTCGATGGGTCGGGTGGGGACGTTTAGCTTTTATTTTTCGCATCACATTACCACCATGGAGGGGGGGATTTGTGTCACGGAAGATCTGGGACTCGCCGAGATGATGCGTATTCTGCGTTCCCACGGTTGGACCCGTAATCTGCAACACCCCGAACGCTACACCGAGAAGTACCCAGACATTGACCCCCGTTTTTTGTTCGTCAATGTCGGCTTTAATCTGCGTCCCACCGAACCACAAGCAGCGATGGGGGCGGTGCAGTTACCAAAATTGGCTGGATTGGTGGCCAACCGCCGCCGTTGCGCTGCCCAGTTACAGGCATCCTTGGCACCTTTTAATGAACTATTCTCCTGCCAACAGGAAACGGTCGGCGGTTATCACTCTTGGTTTGGTTTTCCCATCGTTGTCAACAGCACCGCCCCGTTCTCAGCCGCTCACTTGAGGCGTTTTCTCGCCCAATCCGGTATCGAGACTAGGCCCATTATTTGCGGCAACATCGCTCATCAACCCGGTCTGCAACTCTACCCACATCGGCTGGTCGGAACGCTTGATTGTGCCACCCATGTAATGAAGAATGGCTTGGCCATTGCCAGCCATCATGCTGTCGATGAGGGTGGTGTTGCTTATATGGTCGAGAGAATCCGTGCGTTTCTGGCCCAATATAGCCATTCTGTTACAGCCTCATCACTCCCATGAACCCTCACCCCCCGTCCCCCTCTCCCACAAGGGGCGAGGGGGAGGCATAAAGAGGGGCTGGTGGTGAGGTCTCATGAGACCTGGGGCGGGTGCCCCAGGCTACCAGTAAACCGCCCCTCCGGGGCTCATGAATCATGCCCATCCCTTAATCCTTCTAATCATGATTCAGATAAACTACAAATAAACTACAGATGCACAAAAAATGCGAATTTAAGGGGGACTCCGCCCCCCTTATACCCCCCCACGCT
>JADGCM010000276.1 GCA_015228995.1 Magnetococcales bacterium | reverse complement strand
CTATCAAGGCTGTTGCCATCGCCGCAGTGACCAAGAACAAAAAGGAGTCTGTCTAGCGGTTCTCGATATCGATCATTTCAAGCGCGTTAACGACCGCTTTGGACACCTGATGGGGGATGAGGTGCTGTTGCTGGTATCGCGGCTGATGGACCAGTGCCTGCGTCATACCGATTTGCTATTCCGCTTTGGCGGCGAAGAGTTTATTGCCGTATTGATTGATGTCACCCCTAATCAAACCGCTTTAGCCTTGGAACGCTTACGCGCCTGTATTGCTGCTTATCGGTTTCCCCAGGTGGAACAGGTAACGGTGAGTATCGGCTGTGTGGCGCTGTCCAGCGACGACATGCCGACCACTTTGATCGACAAGGCGGACCAAGCGCTCTATTACGCCAAAGAGCATGGTCGCAACCAAGTCTGTTCCTACGATGTATTGCTGGCCAGTGGAGCGGTAGCGGCGCCAGAACCTACTACGGAAGATAATATCGAGGTGTGGGATTGATGACGATGGAGACGGTGACCATCACCGAAGCAACCCAGGAATTACAAAACGAGATTGCGTTACGCTGTCGCCTATCGCCACAGACGACGATGCAAATTGGCCCGTTTGGCTTCATCGAATTGGAAGAAAGCTGGGGCGACGAGACAACCATCCTCAACACCGCCCGCATCTCGACCAGCAATCGTCGCATTAACAGCGTTACCGATATGACGCAGCGCGATCACGATTTGCTATACCATTTATTAAAACACAATCACGGTACCCCGTTTGAGACCGTTTATTGCCGTTGGCGGGTTATTGCCCCCATCTTTGTTTTACGGCAATGGATGCGCCATCGCATGGGCACCTTTAATGAATTTTCGCAGCGTTATCGCATGCCGATTACCGCTTGTTATCGACCTGATGAGGCCGCCCGTACGGTTGATGGTTGGCCGGTGCTGACCGATGAGCAGTTATGTCGCCAAGATGCCCTATTGGCGCAGCTGCATCGCTTCTATCAAGACGAATACGCCGTGGCCTGCCAGCGCATTGAGGAGGCTGAACAGAACGGCGAGATTCAGGCAGATGAGGGTGGCCGTAATCGTTACCGTGGTCGAGCCCGTGAGCTACTGCGCAACATCATGCCGGTGGCCACCTATTCCGACATCTATTGGACTGTCAATTTCCGTTCCCTGATGAATTTCCTGATGCTACGGCGCAAGTCGGATGCCCAATACGAGATGCGTCAGTATGCCGATGCGGTTTGGCAACTGTTCCGGCAGCGTCTCCCGATTCTGAGCCAAGTGATGGAGCGCGTGCTACAGGAGGGTCCTCAGCAGGTGCTATGACTGATGATCTCTATGCCACCACCACGGTACTGTTCGAGGGTCGTTATCTGACCTATGGCCGCAAACAGGGTAAGGTGTCGCCGCTACAGCTGCAACAATTGCAGCAACGGTTACCAGAGTTGGAACTTCCAGATGCCTGGATGGCCTCTCCAAAGACAGGTCGTTTAATCATCGAGATTGGTTTTGGCAATGGCGAATTCATCAGTATGCTGGCGCAGCGTTATCCACAGGATCGATTTATTGGTATAGAGGTTTTTTTTGAGGGTATTCAGGCCCTGGTGCGGCGCATTGATCGACACGGTCTGGGCAATGTGGCCATTTTATCGGGCCACGCTTATCCGCTCTTAGCGGAGCGGATCGCCGACCAGTGCATCGATTGGACCATCATCAATTTTCCCGACCCATGGCCGAGAAAGCGCAATCATAAGCGGCGGCTGATCCAGATGGATTTTCTCGACCTGTTGGCACGCAAAAGTTGCCCCAACGCCCACCTGACCCTGGCCACCGATTGGGACGAATATGCCGATTGGATGATGCAACGTCTGGAAGCCCATCCGGCTTGGCAGAATGCTGTAGGTCACGGTCAATGGGCTCCCCAACCGACAGAATGGCTTACCACCCGTTTTCAAAGCAAGGGTGAAGCCGCCGGTAGATCGATCCATCATCTTGATTTTTACCGGCTAGAGGAGTCAGATCAGCGTCTCTCACACCCCTCACCCTGCCCTCTCCCACAAGGGGAGAGGGTAAAAGAGGTTGCTTCATGCTCCCCCTCTCCACCTGTGGGAGAGGGGGCCG
>JADGCM010000275.1 GCA_015228995.1 Magnetococcales bacterium | reverse complement strand
CAGTGGAACGGACCATTGATGCGTGAGGATCGTAGCGTATGGCAGACAAGATGGCCCAATTTTCGTGGGGAAATAAATCCATCCCAGCCACCACATCAGACTGGGCGTAACCGCCCTGATAGTCACGATCTCCCGACGGTGCCCAACGCTGTCCGATGGCCAAGGTAGCGAGCTCGCGGAATGAGTCGGAGTGGTCGCGCTGTCCAAACAGACGACTGGTGACGCCATAGCTCACCCATTGACCATTGCTGATACGATCAATACCAGGAAATTGGTTGATTGCATACAGATTGGTAATATTAAACTCACGTGGTCGCGGCCGTTCTGGGTTGAGATGGTTCCACGAGTCGTAGTTAGGCAACCGATTTTGGTCGGTAGCGCTACTGATGACATATTGCACGGTCGGTTCAATGGTATGACTGAGAGATGTACCCGGGTAGTGACGGCGCAACACGGTGTTCAAACGCAGCGAAGCCCATGAAGCCTCCCGGTGTTGTCCCGAATCGGCGTAAGTGTCATCAAGCAAGGACTCGGGACGGCCATTGACACGATAAAGCGTTTCGCGCAGGCCAAAAGCACTCTCAAAAGAGCCAGTATGAAGTGGCTGTTGGTAACGTAACGTCGGAGCAATATCAATGCGTTGTGTATTATCGCCAGAGAGCTGAAAGAAGTGATCAAAGCGCAGAGCATTATCCAGACGCCAGCGGCGATCTGTGGTCAGAGGGCGACTATCTAGCAACGTTAGGTAGGGGAGTTGTTGGGCGGTGTGTTGTTCATCTTGCTGACGCAAATCTTGGAACCAACGACTCCCTCCTTCCAAACCGGTGTAGCTATGTGGTTGGCTCCACAGGCGACTGATTGCCGCATAAGATTCTAGATGCAGCGCCGAACGTTCCACCAAATCTTGATCAAAGTCGCTAATGAAATTACGTGTTTTGGTGCGTTCCAAATGGACGTTTAGTCGCCAATCGTCCAAGCGTTGCCGATGGTCAAAACGCATTAGACCACGTGTTTCGTTGTCGGATGTGTCATAGATAGCTTGAAGATTGAATTCACCACGATAATTCTGATCCAAATAGCGATATTGCCCTTTGCCCAGCAGACCACGTCGTGTGGTTGGGTGCAAGGTGAGGGTCGCGTCACGATCAGGGGCGATGTTCCAGTAATAAGGGATATCCAGTTCTAGCCCGTTGCTACGACTGCTGCGAAAAGAAGGGATCAAAAAACCGCTTTGACGGCTGCGGCTGATAGGGTGTCGCCACCACGGCATGTAAGCAATGGGGACACCTAGCAGATCGAGAGAGGCCTGTTCAGCGGTGATCTGATTGGCCTTGTAGTCAACACGTATCTGCTGCGCGTTTAGATACCAGGGTGGATCATCACAATCGCAGTTAGTAAAACGAACTTGATTGAGTTGCAGTGTGGTCTGGTCAAGCATGTCAACCGAAGCAGCAGAGGCATGACCGCCCGGCCCGGCCAAATCAACATCGGCCGGTTCCAGCTTGCCCTGAGACTGATCAAGGTTGAGGTGGAGCTGCTCACCAGTCAGAGAAGTTCCCTTCCAGATTAGGCGAATGGCGCCATTGGCATCGATCTCTTTTTTAGGTACCGACAACGAGATGTTATCACTTTTTAGCTCGAACTGATTGGGTTGCGAAACGCGAATGTGGCCACTTGCACGAACGTTCTGCTCCGCATCCTGCTCCAGTTGGTCGGCCTCAATGTCTATGGGTAACTCCGACGGTGATTCCGGGTGGCTATCGGCCAGCAGCATGGGCGTACTCCAGCACGCCAGCATTGACAACACGGTTGTGACACAAACAGGAATCGCTTTCATGCTCGCGACCGTGTCAGGATATAGTGGCGGATGGTCGCAACGAGGTACAAGGAACCAGTAACCACAATGCGTCCTGATGTGGGGCAGTCATCCAAGGCCTGTTCCAGCGCTTCTATGGCCGAACAGCAGGGGGCAACATCATCGCGTCCCTGCTCGTGCCAGACAGCAGCAATCTGTTCTGACGATAGACAACGCGACGGCTGTGGCGGCTGCTCCAGCGTCGTGTCCAGGTCAGTCGTCCAGATGCGATCAATTGAGGAGGAGAGTAAAGCCGCCATGGTGCCA
>JADGCM010000274.1 GCA_015228995.1 Magnetococcales bacterium | reverse complement strand
TTGACACCCAACTCACGTGCCTTCTCGGCGATGCGTTGAGAAATTTTTTTCTTCTGGGCATAGCTGCCAATGAACATACCAAAATTAGCTGCCTCTGAGGCGTAAGAGCTAATCGTGAAACTGATACCAGCCTGATGAAACACCTTAGCATAGCCCATCAGTGAGCTGATGTGCGGCTCGCTAAAGAAATCGGCCGACGGTGGCACCAACAACACCTCAGCCCCCTCGACATCAATAGGCAGATGGACCTCGTGGCCGGTGTTGTCCAAGATGTCATCCTCAACAAATTGCAACGTACCACGCAGCGCTGGCTTAGGGATGCCCAAGTTATTGCCAAGGGTATGGACCTTACCGATGATCTCGGCACTGTACTTATGGCCAACACCGATGGAATCCATGATTTCACGGGCCGCCATCGTCACCTCAGCAGTGTCGATACCGTACGGGCAAAACACCGAACAGCGCCGACATTGCGAGCACTGATGGAAATAGGTGCTCCATTTGTTCAGCATCTCTTCGTCAAAGTCAGCTGCCCGCACCAGTTTGGGCGCATACTGACCTGCTGGCGTAAAATAACGCCGATAGACACTGCGCAGCAGTTCGGCACGCTGCACCGGCATATTGTAGGGATCCTGTGTGCCTAGGAAGTAATGGCATTTATCGGTGCAGGCCCCACACTTAACGCAGATGTCCATAAATACCTGCAAGGAGCGATATTTCTGCAACAGATCGCCCAGCTTGGCCACCCCTTGCTCTTGCCAGTTCTCCACCCGACCACCAGGAAATCCGAGCGGCTCCATATGTTTTTCGGTAGCCACGTAAGGAGCCAGATGGGCCATGGTGCCCGACTGAATCGGCGGCACAACGATATCTTTGCCTACTTCCGGTACGGCGTAATTAGCCACGGGATGTCTCCTTTGCTGAAAAACCGGCGCCCACGGACTCAGCCCACGGATTCACATGTTTTACTTCACGCGGGTTGTCGGTCTGATTGCGGGTTGGGCTAAAGAAAATACCGCCCAAGTGCATCAATTTGCTAAAGGGAAACAGCGCCATCATCAGTAACACCAGCACAAAATGCAAAATGAACAGTCCATCTGTGGGTGTCACGAAGCCACGCAACGTCACCCAACCAATCATGGCGCTTTTGATGGCAATGATATCTGGGCGGGCCGCAAACTGCATACACAGGCCGGTGATTCCAATCGCCAACAACAGCAACAACCACAGATAGTCGGCCATTGAAGAGATAAAGCGTATCCTCGCCACCAGGAAACGGCGCACCAGCAGGAACAACAGCGCCCCCACCATGGCCACCCCGGCTACAATACCGGCCATCTCAACATAGACGAACAGATGGGGCAGTGGCTCGATGAAGTAGCGCAGATGCCGCACCAATACCACCGCCAATGCCAGATGAAACAGGTAGCCGCCCAGCCAAGTCCACTTGTTACCCTTGAATAAGCTGTTAAAAAACGCCACCTCAGTAAACAATCGCCACGTCACACCAGCCGTAGTTGTCGGTGCTGGCGTGGTGGGGATTTTTAACGGTGCCGGGGTATTGGCATAACGCCAAACGCGCCAGCCGAACCCGACCACAAAAATGCCGAGAGCCATATAGGCAAGCAACAGTAACATCCGGCATTCTCCCTTATGTTTGAATACATACCAGATTATACGTATCGAGTATTTTGCCTAGGCAGCACAGGCGTTCTATGCTGCCGGCAATACACATAACGGGGGTGTAACAGCTACACGCAGCCGGTAGGTTTGGGCAAACCAGCGATTTTACACGCCTGCTTGGCGGGTCCACCGGGGTAGAGGTCGTATAGATACTTGGTATTACCCTTTTCCTTACCCAGTTTCTTGCCAATCGCTTTGGTGAGAATACGGATCATTGGTGCGATCTTGTACTCCTCATAATACTCTCTCAGGAAATGCACCACTTCCCAATGGGCCTCAGTCATATCGACATGCTCTGATTTAGCCAAGAAGTTCGCTACTTCCTCGCTCCAATCACCCAGATTAACCAAGTAGCCATCTTCATCGGTTTCATAAGTTTTACCGCTGAGTTCGAAGCTGGACATTGTCGTCGTCTCCTCGATGTACGTTACAGAACGATAC
>JADGCM010000273.1 GCA_015228995.1 Magnetococcales bacterium | reverse complement strand
GTTATCTTTGCTGATCGCATCATGCGGGTCGGTTTTCGTTTTGCGGCACAGGCCGGCATCTCCTTTGGCAAGGATGACATGGTGATTCCAAAGGCCAAGAAATATCTAGTAGCTGAGGCGCAAGACAAGGTCAAGGAGATCGAGAGACAACGCAGTGAGGGGCTGATCACGCAGGGTGAAAAATATAATAAAGTGATCGACATCTGGTCTCATTGTACCAAGCGGGTGGCTGAGGAGATGTTGAGCGGCATTTCTTTGGAGGTCTCGATCGGTGAGGATGGTACCGCTCGGGAGCAGTCTTCCTTCAACTCGATCTTCATGATGGCCAACTCGGGGGCGCGTGGTTCTGCCGAGCAGATGCGCCAATTGGCGGGCATGCGTGGCTTGATGACGAAACCCTCTGGAGACATCATTGAGACACCGATCACGGCCAATTTCCGTGAAGGGCTAACGGTGCTGCAATATTTTATTTCGACGCATGGTGCCCGTAAAGGTTTGGCAGATACCGCCCTAAAAACGGCTAACTCTGGCTATTTGACCCGGCGTTTGGTCGATGTGGCTCAAGATTGTATTGTCCGTGAAGAAGATTGTCACACCGATCGTGGGTTGACGGTCTCCTCTCTGGTGGGGGGTAAAGATGTCGTGGAACCGCTTGGTGAGCGGTTGTTGGGACGTACCGCCATCGAAGACGTGCGTGATCCGGTGACGGACGATTTGCTGGTGCGTGCCTCGGAAATCATGGACGAGGAGGCGGTGGAGCGAATCGAAAACTCCAACGTTGAGAGTGTGCGTATCCGCTCACCACTCACTTGTGAGACGGTGCGTGGGGTTTGCGTTAAGTGTTACGGTCGTGATTTGGCACGCGGCACGCCGGTTATTATCGGTGAAGCCGTTGGTGTCATTGCGGCGCAGAGCATTGGTGAGCCAGGGACACAGTTGACGATGAGGACCTTTCACATCGGTGGAACGGCATCGCAGAAAGGAGAGCGCTCCTCTCTGGAGACGGCCAATGGGGGTGTGGTACGGTTTCATCACATTGCGTCCGTGCGCGACCGCAATCAAAAATTGGCAGTGCTGTCGCGCAATGGTGAAATCTCGATTCATGAGCCGCGCCACACTGGGACAGCTGAAAAAGAGACTGTGGCAGTAGTGGCCTCTCATGAGGTTGAGGCGGGACGTGAAAGGGAGCGCTATCGTATTCCCTACGGCTCGCGTCTTTCCGTTGTTGATGGTGAAATCATTGAGAAGGGGGTCACCTTTGCCGAGTGGGAGCCCTTCGCCTCACCGATTATCACCGAGATTGGTGGCATCGTCAAGTTTGGTGACTTACTGGAGAATATCACCCTAAAAGAGACGGTTGATGAGGCGACTGGCCTCACCTCTCGTGAGGTGATGGAGTGGAAGAGTCAGGGCCGCAGCAGAACCGATATTCGTCCGCGTTTGACCGTCAAGAGTCCCGAAACCGGTGAAACGTTACTGTTGCCGAGTGGTAGTCCGGCGCGTTATCTGCTCCCGGTCGGGGCGGTCATCACTGCCCAGGAGGGAGATTCGGTCATGGCGGGTGATATCATCGCCAAAATTCCACGCCAGACCGTTAAGACGCGTGATATTACCGGCGGTTTGCCGCGGGTGGTAGAGTTGTTTGAGGCGCGTAAACCCAAGGAATATGCCATCATTGCCGAGGTGGATGGGGTGGTTTCTTTCGGCAAAGATCTAAAAGGCAAGCGCCGGGTGATCGTCACCACCAGTGCGGGCGAACCGAACGAGTATCTGTTGCCGAAAGGAAAACAGCTGGCCATCAACGAAGGCGATATGGTCCGCAAAGGGGATCCGCTGATGGAAGGGGCTGCCGTACCGCAGGACATTCTAAAGGTGCTGGGGTTGGAGGAGCTGTGCCGCTTCATGGTTAACGACATCCAAGACGTTTACCGTCTACAGGGCGTGCGCATCAGCGATAAACACATTGAGGTGATTATCCGGCAAATGTTGCAGAAGGTGGCGGTCAAGGATCCTGGCGATACCACTTTTGTGGCGGGCGAGTCGGTCGAGAAGACGGTTTTTGAAGAGGCCAATGACAAGGCGCGCCTGCGTGGCAGGCGCGAGGCGACCTTTATTCCACAGTTGC
>JADGCM010000272.1 GCA_015228995.1 Magnetococcales bacterium | reverse complement strand
CCGAGAAATGCAGCTTGCGTGAGGCCTCTTGTTGCAGGGTAGAGGTGATAAATGGTGGTGCTGGCATCCGTCGTACCTGCTTCTTTTCCAACGCCGCCACAAACAGCGGTTGCTGCTCAATGGCCTGCACCAGCTGTTGAGCGCCATCTTGATTGGCGATGGAAAATTTTTCTAATTTATCTCCGTGAGCGACCACCAAGCGGGCCCGAAATGCAGTGCTGTCGGCTGGGGCCAACTTGACGACATCGGCATGGATGCTCCAATATTCACGGATCTCAAAGGCGCGGATTTCATCTTCGCGTTCACACACCAGCCGTAACGCCACCGATTGAACCCGGCCAGCCGACAGCCCCCGGCGTATTTTTTTCCACAACAGGGGACTGAGATTGAAGCCAACCAAATAGTCGAGGGCTCGGCGCGCCTGCTGGGCATTAACCAAGTGCATGTCGACATCGCGGGCGTGGGCCAACGCTTCTTCGATGGCGCGTCGGGTGATTTCATGGAAGACCACCCGTTGGCAGGGAATGGCTTTGAGCTCTCGATGTTGGTGCAACAGTTCCCGCACATGCCAGGAGATGGCCTCACCCTCGCGGTCCGGGTCAGTGGCCAGCAACAACCGGTCGGCTGTTTGAGCCGCCTTGACCAATTCTTCTACATGACGTGCCGATTTGCTCGGCACCTCATATTCCATGCGAAAATGGTCCTCTGGGTGGACAGAACCGCTCTTGGCTGGTAGGTCACGAATGTGGCCGTAAGTGGCGGTAACGCGATAATTTTTGCCAAGAAATTTAGCAATGGTTTTAGCCTTGGAGGGCGATTCGACGATCACGAGTGCGGGCATGGCTTTTTTCTTCTATGCGGGCTTGTTTTTAGATGTTGTCAGGGAAAAATAGTTACCGGGTCGCCGTTCAACCAGCTCCGATAACTCCATCTGTAGTAAAATGCGTGAAAGTGTGGCTTCTGTCAATTGGCCATGGCGCAACAATTGGTCTTGATGATGAGGACCTTGCTGCAATAATTTATAGACGACGACCATTTCAGGTGGTAAGTCATCGGGTAGGTTACTGGCAGCTGGGGCGGCGACGGTGATGGCCAACTTGGGTGCCGCTGTGCTACCGCTACCAGGAAGCACCATCGGTCCGCTGGGCCAGCACAGCTCGGTGAGGATGTCATCCACCCCTTCCACTAGGCGGGCTCCATCACGCAACAGCTGGTGCACCCCCCGTGAACGTAGATCCGTTACCGGACCAGGAACGGCAAACACAGTGCGCCCCTGCTCCAACGCCAACCGAGCTGTGATCAAAGCGCCGGAACGGAGCGCGGCTTCGACCACAACCACGGCCAGGCTCATGCCGCTGATAAGACGGTTGCGTAGTGGAAACAACGGCGCCAGCGGTGGGGTGTCCAAGCAGGCTTCGGTAACGATACAACCCCCTTGTTGCAGCAGACGTTTTCTTAACTCTCGATTGGGCTTGGGGTAGTCGATGTTGAGGCCGCAGGAGATCACAGCAATGGTGCTGCCCCCCCCATCCAGGGCCCCCTGGTGGGCGGCACCATCAATACCAACGGCCAAACCACTGACGATGACCCAGCCTTGGCGAGCCAGATCGAAGGCCAGTCGGTAGGCCATTTTCCAGCCATCCACACTGGCGGCACGGCTACCGACGATGGCGATTAAGGCCGGCCGTTGCAACAGCTCAGCTGATCCAAGCGTAAACAAAAACGGTGCTGGATTGGTAATTTGACCCAGCAGGGAGGGATAATTAGACTGGCCACGCAGGACCACCTCCCCTCCTAACGCCAGCAGTCGTTGCCGCTCCTGTTCTACCCGGGCGACCGCTTCGGGATGGCGCGCCCGCTTGATGGCGGCCGCTAAGGCAGGGGTGATCCCAGCAATCGCTGTGAGCTGCTTTACATCGGCCTGGAGGATTGCTTCAGGGGTGGCAAAGTGTTGTCCCAGACGGTTCAGTAAGGTAGGGCCCAAGCCGGGTGTGCGTGCCAGCAATAGCCAGTCGATCGATTCCTCCATGCCGATCATCAGCTCGACCCGAGCCGGCCCTCGCTGCCGTCAAGCAGGCGGCGGATATTGCTGCGGTGACGTTGAAAGATCAGCAATGTGACAAAT
>JADGCM010000271.1 GCA_015228995.1 Magnetococcales bacterium | reverse complement strand
GTGATCGTAACAGCCGCTTGCGCCGCTCCATCATCTCCAATCTCGGTTTGTCGTTAGGACTGGATAGCCGTGACAGCGGTGAACTGCGTGTCATGGGGGCGCGCCGTTTAGTCGACGCTAAAGGACAAAATGTCGGTTTTGCTGCCAATCATGACCATAATCGGCACCACCATGATCGACTGGTTATCTTTTGCGAAGAGCCCATTTGGCAGTTGCGCCCATATATTATCCGATCTATTCTGTCCCTCCAGCAGGATCAATATGAAAGTGCCGGTCACCCGAGGCGGGTACGCCACGCCCATTGCTGGATGGTGGAAGGCAGCACGGATATGAAGGAGCTGACAACCCTACTTGAAGTTGAGGGAGCTGCTCCCTTGGGTGCCATCCGCCCACTGCCAGACGGCGATATAGCCATCCGTATCTCCCCCCTCTATGGCCGGGAATTGCGTGATATGTTGCGGCAGCGTCTGGGTAGTCGCCTATATGCTATGGAGCCTCTGCCCCTAGAGGAGGTATTGGGTCAGCAACTGCGTGCTGCTGGGGTCAAGGTCGCTGTTGCTGAGTCGTGCACCGGCGGTCTCATTAGTAGCCGTCTAACGTCGGTGGCGGGCAGTAGCGCCTTTTTTAACGAGGGTTTCGTGGTTTACAGCAACGAGGCCAAGGTACTCAGGCTCAACGTACCAGCCGCCACGCTGGAACGCCATGGCGCCGTCTCTACCGAGGTAGCCCAGGCCATGGCACAGGGTGCCCTGCACAACGGCCACGCTGATTTGGCGGTAGCAGTAACAGGCATTGCCGGTCCAACGGGTGGCAGCGTCGAGAAGCCAGTTGGTACCGTTTTTATATCCTGTATTAATCGCGATGGCGAGACCTTGGATTACCGTGGCTGTTATAGCGGTGACCGCCAACGCGTCCGACAGCGCTCCAGCCAAACGGCCTTGCATCTGTTGCGGCACCTTATTCCCCATAAGTTTTCATTGACTGAACCTAATTGGGGCAAATAGATGAAACAGCTGACCGCCTTGATCACCGTGGTCATGATTGCCATGACTGGACCGACAACCGCAGCAACCCTGGTTCTGGAAAATGCAACGGAGGCGGATGTTGCCCAGCCTGACCACACCAATAACGATGACAATGTTGCCCCCCCACCGACTGTATTACCGGCTACCGCGTTTTGGTTGCGCGCACCGTTGCCAGTTGCTCCGGGAGACGATGTCATCGGCCCTGGGATCACCCATTATACCATCCGCGGCGATGAGACGCTGATCGAGTTGGCACGTGCTTTCGACATGGGTTACCAGGAGATGGCGAGCGCCAACAATGATGTCGACCCTTGGCTCCCCCCAGCTGGCCACAATATCCGCGTTCCTTCCCTGTTTGTCGTTCCGAGCAGCCGTGACAAATGGGACTTGCTGGTCAACATACCGGAGATGCGCATTTACCATCGCGTTGCGCCCGGTCATATCGAGACTTTTCCGATCGGTGTCGGCCGCGAAGGGTTCACAACTCCCATTGGTTCAACCATCATTGCCAGCAAGAAAGAGAACCCCGCTTGGTACGTGCCCGCTTCCATCCGCAAGGAAAAGCCGGATTTACCCGCAGTGGTTCCCCCCGGACCAGAAAATCCGCTCGGTAGCCACGCACTTTATTTGGCTTTCACCGCCGGTAATTACCGTATCCATGGCACGCATCGGCCGTTGGGGGTGGGCCGTCGGGTCAGCCACGGTTGTATCCGCCTCTACCCGGAGGATATCCGCGTTCTCTACGAACGGGTAGCGGTTGGTTCACGTGTGGTGACAGTAGACCAACCAGTCAAAACGGGCTGGCGTGGTAACGCCCTATTCCTGGAAATTCACCCTATGCTCAGCATGATGACCGAAGCTGCGGAAGAGTCAGGCGACATTGAGGCCGATGACGATGAGCAACAGTCCAACAGCTACGCCTCTCCCCCTGGTCCACTGCCAGCCTGGATTCCGCAAATGACATTGATGGCGGCGCAGTCTATTCAACAAGCGCTGGGACGACGTCCCGGCATGCACACCGAAGTTGACTGGGATCGGGTCAATCAGATGGTTCTAACCCCCGATGGGGTGCCACAGCAGATAGGACAGGTCATACCCAGCC
>JADGCM010000270.1 GCA_015228995.1 Magnetococcales bacterium | reverse complement strand
CGATCAGTCCACTCTGCCAGAGCGTCTAGGTTGGCGTCAAGAACTTTCTGCTCAACCCAACTGGGGAGCGTCGGGAAGCGGCGACGAAGAAGGCGGAGCAAAAAATTTGCTCCACCCTGGCGCTCACCCTTAATCTCACCGTCACGGCTCCACTCCCGCTGCTTCTCGTTTCGCCATCTTTCCATATTCGTCTGTAACATGCTTTTTGCCTCCAACAAGCCAAGAGACGCTTTCGCATCGTCCACTTTATCACCGGTCATCGCCGCGATGGCGTTCTGGAACATGTGCGCCAGCACGGTTTTGAGTTCCTCAAATTCCGGATAGCGGTCAAACCAAGCAACCACTTCATCAATAAGCGCTGGCAAATCTTCCGGATCTTGGCACTGCTCAATCTTAAACACCAAGGCCGATAGTGAATCGCGTTGATCTAGATCGTCTTTTTTATACCGGCCCTCATCAATCAGAAAAAACTGACCATCGGGCTGAAATGGCCAGAGCGGCGAATCATCCGGCAAACCGATCAGTTCACGCAACCGGATCGGCATCAACCAAGGGGTGTCGCCGTTATAAAGCACCGCCGGGAAAACCGGCGGCAAAGGTCCACCAGCTGGTATTTGCTTTTCGTACAGCAACTCAAGCCACAACAGGCATAAGTAAATGATGATCCGCAGCACCATCCAGCGTTCGACTTTGGACTGAAACTCCAATAACAGCAACAGGTAGATGGCACCGCCAGACCGCAGTGGAATACGCCAAACCATATCGCTTTCACGCTTGGGCATTTCCGGCACTTGGTATTTGGTCTTGACTGGCTCCATGCGTGAAAAGTCAAGGTCGGCCACCCATGGCTCCGTGACAAACTGGCGCACCAAATCTTCCAGCATCAGCGGATGCTGGTAAAGCTGGTGGTAAATGCCATCGTGGTCAGTGTTGCTGATTGTTGTTACCTCCCCCAACTCAAGTCAATCTCTGCCCAGATCATACCCGTTAAGGGAGGTCTCATGCAAGCCGTTTATGCCAAATCAGCTGCTCCAACTGAGCCAATCACCGCGTTGGCCTTCTGTCAAGTTGACTGCCAATCCATCGGCAGCCATGCCTATCGGTATCGCGTCTCCGTAGCTCTGCAGTGCCCGCGTCAGACTCGCGGCTGTCAGCGTCACAGTCAAGGCACCGGAGGCTTTGCTAACATTACCGGCTAAGTCGGTCTGAATGGCCCTAATGCCGGTATATTTACCCGCTGGCAGGTTATCGGTCAAAGCAACGCTCGTCCATCTGCCGTTCTCACCAACGGTGATGATGGTACCGATCTGCTCGCCGGCGTCCACGCGGCTGTTATTGTTGACATCGTTGAACAAAATGAGGCTGGCTCCGATTTCACCTTTGCCACCGACGAAGCCGGTCGAGGAGCTAAACTTCAAGCTGGCCGGCGCCGCTGGGGCGACGCCATCCACCGTAAACACCAAAGCATCATCTGAGACCGGCCCGGCATTACCAGCCGCATCGGTCTGCTGCGCCAGCAGCGAGTGCCGACCACTACTGACCTTAGTCAGGGTGACACTCCAAGCCCCCGTACTGTCAGCAATACCAGTACCAATGCTCTTTTTATTCTCCAGCAGAATGATGCCAGCCCCCGGCTCGCTGGCCTTGCCCGAAATCACCAATCCAGCCGTCTTGTTGGTGATAAAGCTATCATCTTCCAGTCGAGCCGCACCAGCCACCGCTAACTCGGTCGGCGCCGCCTCGGGCTCCTCTTGGTCCACTACCAACAAAAACGGTGCTGATGGCTCGCTGTCGCCATCGTTGGTCGTTTGCGTAGCGGTGATGCTATAGCTGCCGGAGGTCAAGGAGAGATCGGTCTTCCACAGCCCCTTCGTTACTGTCGCCGTCGCGGTTGCCGATTCATCATCATCGATAAATATATTAACGCGGGTGGCACCACTGGTAGCAGTACCCGACAAAGTCAAACCGCCACCCTTGGAGGTGATATTATCACTCTTGGAAACACCGGTATCGTCATCGGTGGCCAAGTCAAAACCACCCGGGGTGGTGACAGTAACCGTCAATGCCGCCGTCGCTACTTTACTGGCGGTACCCGCCAAGTTAGTCTGGAAAGCCCGGACGGTATTGGTGCCACCGGAAA
>JADGCM010000269.1 GCA_015228995.1 Magnetococcales bacterium | reverse complement strand
CGGGGGTTCGATTCCCCTCACCCGCTCCAAGCGCCCCCTGATACTAACTGACTGATCACCTGTCTGTCTAGATTCCGTGGACCAGCCCTGATGTTGCCTTTAATTACCTTGCAGCGTGTGAGCTTGCCACAGCGGCGGCTGCGCGATCCGATTGACTTTGTTCTCTACCCACGTGGCTATAACGCCATTGTGGGTGCTGAGGCGAGCGGCAAAAGCTCATTGTTACGGGTGATGGCTGGTGTTTTGACGCCGCACTCGGGTAGTGTATCGTTTAACCCGCCACAACCAACGACTGCCGGTTGGCTTGGGGTGTTGTTTCAGGATGCTGGCCACCGGTTCCTGGCGGCTCGGTTGTGGGAAGAGGTGGCGCTGACCCCCAGTTCCCAGGGGTTGACGATGGCGGAGGTGAGCTGCCGCGTTGAGGAGGCACTGACATTGGTTGGGTTGTCCGAGTTGTGTGCGCAGGCAGAGCACTATCCCTTGCAACAGTTGTCGATGTCCCAGACACAGCGGGTGGCATTAGCTGCTATTCTTGCGGCCCATCCGGCCGTGGTGCTGGCGGATGAACCGGGTTGCCACTTAGCTCCAGATGCTGAGGAGGAGTTGGCGCAGCTATTTCGCCACATTAACCAACAATGGCATACGGCTGTTGTAATATTCACCAATAGTTTAGAGCGTGCGAAGCGATTTACTGGGGCGATATTGCGGTTAGAGTCCGGGTTGGCAGTGGCTGAAATTGGTCGCAAGGGGACTGGAGAGGGATCATGGCACTGACACGGCGTGAATTACTGGAAGTGGCTGTGTTGGCGGCGGCTATGTTGGGCAACCGGTCGTTATCGGCCGATCCACGGCGGCTATTGGAGCAAGCGGACAGCCACGATATCTACCAGTTCCCGGCTGTTGGTCAGATCACTCTCTTGCACTTTACCGATTGCCACGCCCAGATGCTTCCTATCTACACCAGGGAGAGTCATGCACGTCTGCATCATAATCCTGCCCATCGTTTGCCGCCTTATTTAACCGGTCAGGCCTTTTTGGACCATTTTAACATTGATGCTGGCTCAATGGCGGCCCATCTGTGCACGCCCATTGATTTTGTGTCGTTGGCGCGCGAGGTGGGGCCGGTGGGGGGGATGGCCTATCTTGCCAGTATGATTCGCCGTGTTCGTGCTGAGCGGGGCCACGATAACGTCTTGCTATTAGATGGCGGTGACACTTGGCAGGGGAGTTATACCTCTATGCTGACGGCGGGTGACGATATGATCCAAGTGGGCAATCGCTTGGGTGTCGAGGCGATGACAGCACACTGGGAATTTACTTACGGGGCGCACCGATTGTTGGAGAATGTGGGCAAGTTACATGGCAAGTTGCTGGCCCACAATGTCGGCGATAATGAACGCGAAGAGCCTATTTTTGACGATTATCACCTGTTCGATAAAGGGGGACATCGTGTTGCGGTTATTGGACAGGCTTTCCCACACACGACCCTTTTTCATCCGAGGCATGTGGTACCGAGATGGTCAATCGGTCTGCGCCAAGCCAATTTGCAACAGACCGTTGAATCGGCACGCAACGAAGGGGCGCAGTTAGTGGTATTGTTGTCCCACAACGGCCTAACCATCGATTTGGAACTAGCAGCGCACCTGGTTGGTATCGATGTCATTTTGGGGGGCCATAGTCACGATGTATTGCCACAACCGATGATGGTCGCCAACCCCGGAGGGCGGACGTTAGTTTGTAACGCTGGCTCTAACGGCAAATTTCTCGGGCGTATGGACCTTGACTTACGTAAAGGACGAATCGCTGAATGGCGCTACCAACTGATGCCGGTTTTGCCTCGTTTTGTGCCAGCGGCACCGGATGTCGCCAATTTGATTCAAATGTTGCGGCAACCGCATGAGATAATGCTTCATCAAGAGGTTGGCCAAACCGAAACGCTCTTATACCGACGTGACAACTTTGATAGTTCTTTCGACGATCTCATCGGTGCGGCGCTGTGCGAGGAGCTGGATAGCGATGTGGCCATTTTCCCGGGGTTCCGTTGGGGAACCACTGTTTTGCCTGGACAACCGATCACTTGGGAGGCTATTTACAATCAAACGGCTATTACTTATCCCTATGTTCATCGGCGCCAGCTCACGGGGGGG
>JADGCM010000268.1 GCA_015228995.1 Magnetococcales bacterium | reverse complement strand
CCACCAGTGGTGGCGTAAACTGGGCGATCACGTGCAACCACTCTAGGTCGGGACCCTTGAGAGCGGCCAGCCCAGACGGCCCCACTATCAAGCCAAATAGCAACAATATGGTGACCCGCGGGATCCGCAGTCGTTGCGAGCAGAAATCAGAAAACAGACCGAGGAACAGGAGCATGGCCAGGACAATAAGAAAATCAACGTACTCGATAGGAGGGTGAGCGGGCATCGTTCTCCGTGGTGGTTTTTCGTTTAGTAAATGGCCGTATTTTCTCTGGCAATGTCATGATACAACAACTAGGTTGGCGGTGCAAATCATAATCTCTTGCGCAAGGTCGATCATTCGGACAGAATCGCTCGTGCCCCTCGCCCTGCCTCTCCCATAAGGGGAGAAAGTGAGTGAAGGGTTGATTTTTTGGTATGGAGGGGAATAACGTGGAGTTGGTCGGTCATACCGCACTGGTCACCGGTGCGAGCCAGCGTCTTGGCGCAGCGATAGCAGGGCGTCTGGCCCAAGCGGGCATGCGGTTGGCGATTCACTATCACCGGTCGGCTGCTGCTGCCGAGCAGCTATGCCAGCAATTCATCGCGGCAGGCAGCGAGGCCATCGTCGTTCAAGCTGACCTGGGAGACTGGCAACAAACCGAACAACTGCTCGCACACGTCCACCAACAACTAGGGACCGTCCACGTTTTAATCAACAACGCCGCCCTATTTGATCCGGGGGGAGTTGATACCACCTCACAGCTGGTGTGGCAGCAGCAGATGGCTGTCAACCTGCAAGCGCCCTTCATTTTGTTACAACAATTTGCCCGTCAACCGGGATTACGGCCTCAATTAAACGGATCGGGCGGATCGGACAGCACATCGCAGGTTTATGGTAAGGTCATCAACCTGCTAGATCGCCGCGTCATACGCCCCCGTGGCGGCCATCTCGCTTATACCATCAGCAAGAGTGCTTTATGGACACTCACCCGCATGGCAGCGGCGGAATTGGCCCCCCATATCCAGGTTAATGCCATTGCTCCAGGAGCCATTTTACCTGCTCCGGGGGCTTCTGATGAACAATTTACCCGCATCGCCGCGGCGGCCCCCATGCTCCGGGCGGGTACGCCAACAGAGATTGCTGAATCGGTGTTGTTCATGTTACAGCACGATTATATCACCGGGGAATTGCTGTGCGTTGATGGTGGGGCCCACCTATGAAGATTCTACTAGCCGAACCGCGCGGCTTTTGCGCGGGGGTGGATCGGGCCATTGCCATTGTCGAACGGGCATTGGAACACTTCTTAGCCCCGGTTTATGTGCGCCATGAGATCGTCCATAATCGCCGCGTGGTTGAGACGTTACGCCGCAAAGGGGCCGTTTTTGTCCATGAACTAGACGAGGTTCCGGATGGTGCCACGGTAATTTTTTCGGCCCATGGGGTGGCCAAGTCGGTCGTCAACGAAGGACAACGGCGGTCGTTGCACATCCTGGACGCCACCTGTCCACTGGTAGAGCGGGTGCATCGAGCCGCCACACGCTTTGACGATGCGGGCATGCGTGTGATTCTCATCGGCCACCGTGGTCACCCTGAAGTGGTTGGTACGATGGGGCAGCTGCCCTCTGGTCGCATCACCTTGGTAGCCACAGAGGAAGATGTCGCCCTGCTCGACGATAACAACACCCAACCAGTGGGCTATATCACCCAAACCACCCTCTCTGTTGATGAAACGGCTCGGGTGGTGACGGCACTCAAACAGAAGTTTCCTGCTATCCATGAGCAATCACGCGAAGATATCTGTTACGCCACCCAAAATCGCCAAAATGCCGTTAAACAACTCGCGTTGCAATGTGAGGTCATTCTCGTCCTGGGAGCGCCCAATAGCAGCAATTCAAACCGGTTACGTGAAGTAGCCCAACGCAGCGGCGCTCGGGCTCACCTGATTGAGCAAGCGGAAGATATTGACTTAGCTTGGTTGAAAGATGGGCCGGAAAATAAGCTAACGTGCTTGGGGATTACCGCCGGGGCGTCCGCTCCTGAAATTCTGATTGACGAGGTGCTGCAATGGCTCCAAGACAGGATGACCGTTACCACCATCGACACCTTAACCACCCACCGCTCATGGCCCTTTGCAACAAGCACGGCCGGTTGCTCGTCACCACTGGCAACAAG
>JADGCM010000267.1 GCA_015228995.1 Magnetococcales bacterium | reverse complement strand
CGTGGTTCGATTGAGGTGCATAGTGAGCTGGGCAAGGGGAGCACCATCACCTTCAAGTTACCACTCACCTTGGCCATTATTGAGGGGCTGTTGGTGCGCATTGGTGACGACTCCTTCGTCCTGCCACTCGCTGCAGTGGAAGAGTGTGTCGAGCTGACACGCGAGGCCATTGCCAGTACCCATGGACGCCATGTCATCAATGTGCGTGGTTCCATCGTCTCTTACATCCGTATTCGTGATCATTTTGAGATGCCGGGCGAGGCCCCCGCAGTCGAACAAATCGTCATCTCAGAGGTGGATGGCAAGCGCATCGGTTTTGTGGTAGACAACGTTATCGGTCAACATCAAACGGTAATCAAGGGTCTGGGTAAGATGTTTAAGAACTCGGAGGAGTTTTCCGGTGCCACCATCTTGGGCGACGGCACGGTTGCTCTCATTCTGGATATCCAAAAAATGGTCCGTTTGGTCGAATCGGAAGAGAGTGGCGATATCATGTAGTTGATGGTTGATGAACAAGGAGATTATTTCATGAGCGAAGCCAGCCCACAATTACCGAGCACGCAGTATCTGAGTTTTATGCTGGATAACGAAGTTTTCGCTGTTGATATTGCAAAAGTAAGAGAAGTACTTGAATTTACAAATATTACCAAGGTTCCACGCACACCAGATTTCATGCGCGGTGTCATCAACCTGCGTGGTAGTGTCGTGCCTGTCGTTGATATGCGACTCAAATTTGGTATGCCCTCTACCGCCAAAACGGTTAACACCTGTATCATCATCGTCGAGATCGAACATGACGACGAGGTAACGGTGATGGGGGCCTTGGCCGATTCGGTGCGAGAGGTGATGGAGTTAGAGCCACGGCAAATTGAAGCACCACCTAAAATTGGCACCCGTTTGCGTAGCGATTTTTTACGCGGTATGGGCAAGCATGGGGATCGATTTATCATGATCTTGGAGATCGATCGTATTTTTTCCCCCGATGAATTAATGGCTGGTGGTGAGGCGGCGCTGTAAATGGGTAAAGCTGTTCGTGTATTGATTGTTGACGATTCGGCTGTAGTACGTCAGGCGCTGGATCAGATTTTTGCTTCCGATCCGATGATTGAGGTAATTGGTCATGCTGGCGACCCCTTTGTCGCCGCCGAACGTATCAAGACCTTGGTGCCAGATGTCATCACCCTCGATATCGAGATGCCACGTATGGATGGGCTGACCTTCTTGCGTAAGATCATGACCCAGCACCCAATTCCGGTGGTGATTTGCAGTACGTTGACCACGGCCGGATCTGACTCGGCGCTGCGAGCTATGGAGTATGGTGCTGTTGAGGTCATCACCAAGCCGAAGTTGGGCACCAAGCAATTCTTCGAAGAGTCGAGTATCCGTATCTGTGACGTCGTCAAGGCGGCGGCACGCGTCAATGTGCGCCGTTTAATGCTACAACCCAAGCCGGCACCTTCGCCATCGCCGTCACCAACTGCTGAGGCAGCACCGGTTGCTACAGCAGCGGCACCGCAGCAGTCCCACAGCCGCACGGCTCAACTCACCTCCCTCACCAGAGGCGGGCATGTGGCGCCGAAGTTAACTGCCGATGCCGTGTTGCCTCCCCCTTCTAGCGGCTCGGCGATGGTACAAACCACCGAGCGCATTGTGGCGGTTGGGGCCTCTACCGGTGGCACCGAAGCCTTGCGGGAATTCTTGGTAGCGTTGCCGGAAAACGCCCCAGGCATTGTCATCGTGCAACACATGCCAGAAAATTTCACCCGTGCCTTCGCGGATCGCCTCAACGACCTGTGCCGCATTACCGTCAAAGAGGCTGCTGACAACGATACCGTGATTCGCGGCCGGGCTCTGATCGCGCCGGGCAACAAGCACATGTTACTCAAACGCAGCGGCGCTCGTTATCATGTCGAACTACGTGAGGGGCCATTGGTCAGTCGTCATCGCCCATCAGTCGATGTGTTATTCCGTTCGACCGCACGCTATGCGGGTCGCAATGCGGTAGGTGTCATCATGACCGGTATGGGTGACGATGGCGCCCGTGGTATGAAAGAAATGAAAGATGCCGGAGCCTTTAATATCGCCCAGGATGAAGCTTCTTGTGTTGTTTTCGGTATGCCCAAGGAGGCGATCAAACATCAAGGGGTTGATATTACTAT
>JADGCM010000266.1 GCA_015228995.1 Magnetococcales bacterium | reverse complement strand
AGCAACCTGTGCCGGTAGAGAGGCTTCATCGACCATAAAACCATGATTTTGCGCCGTCACCTCCACCGAGCCGTTCTGTAAATTTTGGACGGGATGGTTGCCGCCACGGTGGCCAAATTTCATCTTAACGGTGCGGGCCCCTAACGCCAAACAGAGGATCTGGTGTCCCAGGCAAATGCCAAATAGTGGCCGTTTGGCTTGCAGCAAGGCCAAAGTGGTCTCTAATCCCTGTTTCACTGCATCTGGATCTCCGGGACCGTTGGACAGAAAGATTCCATCTGGTTTGTTGGCCAGTACCTGCCGCGCCGTGGCGGTAGCTGGTAGCACTTTGACTTCACAACCCATCTGCGCGAGACAACGCAAGATGTTACGTTTGATGCCAAAATCGATAGCTGTGACCCGAAAACGGACTTCATCGGTAGCCAGATCGGGCACGTTTTGCTGGCCCGGCTGCCAGCAGCGCCCCCGCCAGGAGTAGCCACGACGACAGCTGACTTCACCAGTCAAATCCATGCCTTGCAGACCAGGCCAACGGTGCGCCTTGGCACTGAGCGACTTGATGTGGTCCGACTCGGTAGAGATGACGCCCCGTTGTGCCCCTTTCTCGCGTAAGATCCGTACCAACCGGCGGGTGTCGATGCCAGCAATGGCCGGAATACGATGCCGCTGCAAAAATGCCGTCAAACTCTCTTGAGAGCGCCAGTTGGAGGCCAAACGAGCGGACTCTTTGACGACAAAACCACGAATCCATGGCCGAATGGATTCCATATCTTCCGGATTAATGCCGACATTACCAATTTGACTACAGGTCATGACCACGATCTGACCCGCATAAGAGGGATCACTCATGATCTCTTGGTAGCCGGTCATAGAGGTATTAAAACAAACCTCACCGACCTGTTCGCCAGTAGCGCCGATCGAAATACCCTCGAAATGACTACCATCTTCCAGCACCAGCACCGCCCGAGCGGGTGTTGTCCATGCCATCGATACTTCATCCTCTTTGTTTTTTTGCTGCTTCAATACACCAGTTCTCTCAAGGTTGCCACTACCCGGTCGACATCGTCGTTGGTGAGGGTAGGGAAGAGCGGTAAAGACAATACCTGCTCATAATAACGTTGAGCTCCTGGCAGTGGGATGACCCCATAACGTCGACGATAATAGGGCTGCCAAGCAACTGGCAGATAGTGGACCTGGGTACCGATCCCACGACTACGCAAACGCCGCATCAGTTCAGCCCGATCCAACCCCCGTTCGGCCAACAGCGTCGCGAAGTCAATTTGTACCACATACAAATGCCAAGCCGGACGACAGTTTGGCTGACGCGCCAATGGCCGCACGATCGGGGCCAACGGTGCCAGCAACGCATCGTAGCGATCCACCAATTGCTGACGCCTAGCCACAAACCGGGCCAATTTACCCAACTGACTCAGGCCAAGGGCACAGTGAATGTCACTGGCACGATAGTTATATCCCGGTTCAGCCATTTCATAATACCAAGGATTTGACTGTGCCGTGGTATCAAAGGCCAACTCAGGTTGCTGCATCTCTGAGGCCTGCTGCGTCATACCATGATTGCGCAAGCGCAGCAGGCGTTGGTACAGATCGGGCCGATTGGTGGTAACGGCCCCGCCTTCTCCCATGGCCACTGTTTTGACCGGATGAAACGAAAATGCCACCAAATCACTATGTTGGCAACAGCCAACCGGGTAAAACTGCTCTTGCACAGCGTAATGAGCCCCGAGGGCATGGCAACCATCCTCCACAACGGCCAAACCATATTGGTGGGCGAGCGCAGCGACCTCTGCCATGTTGACGCACTGGCCGTTCAGATGGACCGGCACAACGGCCTTAACCGTGATGCCCATGGCAGCGGCGCGTCGCAGCGCTTCTAGCAGCTGCTCGGCTCCCATTAGGCCGGTGCGACTGTCCACATCGGCAAAGACCACTTCAGCACCGACATAACGAGCGGCATTGGCACTGGCCAGGAAGGTAATAGCGGGGACAACGACACCATCTCCAGGCCCTAAATTCAACACCATGGCCCCCAGATGCAGAGCCGCCGTACCAGAGGAGCAACTGACAGCGTGACGGGCTGAGGTGACCTGGTTCAGAGCCTGCTCAAACTGTGCCACCGTTGGACCAGTGGTCAGGTAATCACCGCGCAATACCT
>JADGCM010000028.1 GCA_015228995.1 Magnetococcales bacterium | reverse complement strand
TACTGCTCAGGCTGGTTGCCTAGTGTGAAAAACTCACAAACCGTGAAACTTCAGGCAGCAAAGTCTCGGCAACGTTGCCGGTGACGATACGCTCAGGTGAGCCGTTATCGACTCCTACTGGCTTGGCCTTTCTGGCCAGCGATGACAGCGGCGTGGTCGGCGATAACGTCACCAATAAGAGCGCATTGACGGTAACAGGTAGCGGTGAGATCGGGGCTAAAGTGGCCCTGTACGACGGCAGCAGTAGCAAAGGTACGGCAACCGTTACCGCAGCGGGTGAGTGGAGCGTTAAGCTGACGGGTTTGAGCCAAGGATCGCACACTCTGACTGCGAAACAGCTGCTCGATGGCGAGTGGAGCGAAGCATCGGCAGCACTGAATGTTACTATCGACAGCAGCGCACCGGCGGCAGCGACCGGTATACAATATGCCGATGGCCTGATTAGCGGCAAAGGCGAGGCCGGGGCTACCCTTACCCTGTTCAACGATCGCAATACCAATGGCCGGGCCGATGAGGGCGAGGCCGTTGGTGAGGGTATTATCGTTGATGAAACAGGTAACTGGAGCAGCGGTGTCACCCTTGAGGTTGGCAAGTATAGCTTTAAGGCGATCCAAAGCGACTTGGCTGGTAATAGCAGCAAAGTCTCCGCAGCACTGCCCGTGACCATCCGCTCCGGAACGATGACGGCCCCGACCGAGCTGGCCCTGCTGTCGATTGATGACAGCGGTATACTGGGCGATGGCGTCACCAATAAAAGCAGCTTCAACGTCATCGGCAATGGTGAAAGCGGGGCCAAAGTGGTGCTGTTTGAGGGCGGCACCGCCAAAGGGACCACCAGCGTCACCGCTGCCAACAACTGGAGCGTTAAGGTGGCTGGCTTGAGCCAAGGGCTGCACAGCTTTACCGCCCAACAGCTGGTCGATGGCATCAGCAGCGACCTATCGGCCCCATTCGATGTCACCATCGATGCCAGTGCCCCCATTGCCCCGACTGGCTTGGACTTGGCCGCCAGCAGCGATGGTGGCTTGTTAGACAACGATAACATCACCAGCGTTACCGAAAATCTTATCATCAGCGGCCGCGGTGAGGCCGGTAGCTCGGTGATCCTGTTCGTAGACAAGAACAAAAACAGCAAGTTCGATAGTGGCGAAATACGCGCCAGCGAGACTATTGTGGTGGATGAAAGTGGTGGCTGGAGTGGCATCTTAGCTGCTTTGGCCGCCGGTACCCATGCCGTTGTCGCCAGCCAAAGCGACCTAGCTGGTAATGTCGGCAATGGCAGCATCGCCTTGACCGTGGTGGTCGATACCGCCGCCCCGGACGTCCCCACCAACCTTGATTTGGCCGCTGAAGATGATAGTGGTAACAATAAGAGCGATAATATCACCACCCGCACCGGTGGCTTGACCATCAACGGCAGTGGTGAGAAAGGGTTGCGCCTCTATCTGGTGGAGGGGGAAGCGACCGGCATTGATAGGGCATTGGCAACAGCAACAGTGAGCAGCAGCGGCCAGTGGAGCGTCGACCTCGCTGAATTGCCGGTAGGCAAACACGCCATCCGAGCGCTGCAAATGGATTTGGCCGGTAATCTCAGCCCAGCATCGACGGCGTTGGCACTGGAGATCATCGAGTCGCAGCCACCATCACCACCACCGGTGCCGCTACTGCTGGCCAGTGACGATAGCGGCGTGGTCGGCGATGGCATTACCAATAAAAACAAAACACTGACCATCACCGGCGTCGCCCTACCGGGGGGGCAGGTCACCCTGTTTGAGGAGGGCATCAGTAAAGGCAGTGCTGGCGTCACCGCTGCTGGCAATTGGAGTGTCAAATTGACCAGCTTGGCCTCTGGAACGCACGTTTTTACTGCCCAACAAACCACCGATACCGGTACCAGTAACGATTCGGAACCACTGACCGTTGTCGTTGATGACAGCTTGCCCACTGCCCCCTCCGGATTGCAGGTCAATGGCAGTCTGTTGCCTACCTATACCGCATTCAGTGGGGCTGGCTTAGTCATCACCGGCAATGGTGATGACGGGGCGCTGCTGCTGTTATTCGACGACAGCAACAAAGACGGCAAGATCAACAGCGGTGAGCTATTGGCTACCACCACCGTCTCGGGTACCACTTGGGCCACCACCATCGACCTGTTTGGTGGCAGCCATGCCATCAAGGCGATCCAAACCAATATTGCCGGCAGCTCCAGCAAGGTCTCGGCGGCGTTGCCCATCGTGGTCCAGACCCCGGGTGGCTTTGATCTGGCTAACGACGATGATACCGGTCTCTCTAAGGTCGACAATATCACCAGCAAACGCTCGGGCCTGACCCTCTCCGGTAGCGCTGCCGGAGCAAGCTTCGTGACCTTGCTGATTGAGGGCGACCGTTTTGCCACCGCAGCGGTAACCAAGGGCTTATGGAAAACCGATCTCAGCCTATCGAGTGGCAGTTACAGCATCACCGCTTCCCAAACCGATAGCAGCGGTAACGAAAGTTTGCCTTCCATCCCCTTCATGCTAGTCGTTGACGAAGAGGCCCCTGCCGCCCCCACCGACCTGATGATTGCCGATCAGGAGGTGGCTGACAGCTACATCAGCAACAAAACCGCTGGGCTGGTGGTTTTAGGGCGCGGCGAGCCCGGGGCCAGTGTCACCTTGCTGGAAAACAAGACTACTCTGGGCACGGCCAACGTCGATGACGAGGGCAACTGGCGAGTGACGCTGACCACAATCAGCAACGGTAATCACACCCTGACGGCGAAGCAGACCGACGTCGCTGGTAACACCGGCCTCACTGCGGAACAACCGCTACGAATCAGCATCGATAGTATCGCCCCAGCGGCGCCGAGCAACCTAAAATTCAGCAACGGCACCAATGTTATCGGTGGTAGTGGTGAAGCAGGGGCAACGCTGACCCTGTTCAAAGATGTTGATAATAATAACCGCTGGGATGCAGACAACGATGACCGGATCGGCACAAATGTGGTGGCAAGCAACGGTAATTGGAGCCTGACCATTGACCTAGCTGCAGGGGCGCACAATAATATTCGGGCCATTCAAACCGACTTGGCTGGCAATGTCAGCAAGGCTTCCAGTGCCTTAAACATCAACGTCGCTGCCGCGGGCTTGACGCGGGCGTTGCAAAGTTGTACCTCTCCCACAAGGGGAGAGGGGGAGTATGCAGCAGCCCTTTTACCCTCTCCCCTTGTGGGAGAGGGCAGGGTGAGGGGCGTGTTGGTGAGCATCGTATCAACAATAAAGTAGAAAGAGATGACGCATGGCTTTACTACATACCCCACCAGCTACCTTAGGCGCAGCCGCCCCCGATTTCAACTTACCAGGGGTCGATGGTAAACTCCACGCACTGGCCGATTATAGCAGCCATCCGGTATTGGTGGTTATGTTTATCTGCAATCATTGTCCGTACGTACAGGCAGTGGAGCCCCGCCTGATCGCTTTGGCCCGTGAGCTGGCTGGTCAGGGAGTCGGCTTCGTAGCCATTAATAGCAACGACAGCAGTCATTACCCAGAGGATAGCTTTGGCGCTATGAAGGCGCGGGCCCAAGCCAAAAATTACCCGTTCGACTATCTGCTGGATGACTCACAACAGGTGGCACGAGACTACGATGCCGTTTGTACCCCCGATTTTTTCGTCTACGACCAACAGCGTCGCCTCGCCTATCGGGGCCGGTTGGACGACAGTCCCCACGACGCCGCCAAGGTCAGCCGGCAGGAATTAAAAGAGGCCGCCCTGGCCCTATTGGCGCAGCAACCGGTTGCAACATTACAACACCCCTCCATGGGATGTAGCATCAAGTGGCGACAGCATTGACGGCCTGAAAGACCTGTTCCGGCGACAGGTCATGATAACAGGCAGGGTAAATACCGGCCACAGCGGGCAACGAGCAGCGGCGTGCATGACAAGGTGAACAGGGGTAGCCTGTTGCCGCCAATGGCTGGTTACGAGGACGCCAGACCCCTAAACGCCGCGCATCGGTGGCACCAAACAGGGTTACACCCGGCACGTCCAGTGCGGCAGCTAAATGGCTCAGCCCTGAATCAACGCCAACAACCCGATCTGCAGCGGCTAGATAAGCAGCGATCACACCGACAGGACAACGAGACAACACCTGTGCCGCCGGACCGATGGCTGCCGCGAGACGCTCGGCGCGCTCGCGCTCGGCCTGGGTCCACCACGGCAGCAGTAGCCTACTGACACCCTGTTGCACCGCCAACTGGCCCAGTTGGATCCAGTGGGGTTCCGGCCACAACTTACTCGGCCAAGTGGTACCGTGCAACAATACCCAGTAGTTGCTCAGCGGTTGCGGTAGCGGTGGCAACCGCTGCCGGTCAATCCCAAATTGCGGCGCATCGGTCGGGAGTGGATAGTCGAACACCGCCGCAAACAACTGGCGCAGCCGGTCAATGGCGTGGTAACCGGTTACTACGGTGGCGGCAATGGGATGATGATAGCAATAGGCGGCCAACGGCTCACGGGCCCAATGCGCGTCCGGCCCATAGCGTCTTCCCCCACGCGCACAACAGGAAAGCAACGCGCTTTTCAGTAACCCCTGGGCATCGACAATGTGGCTATAGGAAGTCGATCTCACCTGCCGAAAAAAATGCTGGATCTCATCACAGATGAGCGAACGCAACGGCCGCCGACGCCAACGACGTAACTGAACCGGAATCACCCGCCTCACCCCAGGATGCCAACCGGGTATCTCGGCGTAAGCCCGCTCAACCAGCCAGTCGATGGTCAGGTCGGGACATGCCCGCTGCAAATCATGGATGACCGGCAGGGTGTGGACTACATCCCCTAATGACGAGCTTTTGACCAATAACAGGTTGTGGCTCATTCTGGCACGGCAGATTGCAGCCCCAATGTCATTTGGATGGTGCGATGTTCATTGACCTGGCGTACAAAAGCAAACCGCTCCAACAGACCCAACATGGCACCATTCTGGGCCGTCACGTAGCCCGTGAGGAATTTCAGCCCCCGCTTTCTGGCAACACGAATCAGGTGTTCCATGAGGGTGGCGGCCATACCAATGCCGCGTTTACTGGCCCGCACCGCCAGATGGATAGCAGCCCCATCGCCACAGTCGTCATCCAGGGCGTAGCGGCCCAAGGCATGGATTTTCTCGTGCGGCCCCTGCCGCTCGACGATACAAAGAGCCAAATCCTGCTTTTGATCGACATTGACCAACGCGTAGGCCCGCTCGACCGGCATGCGTTCCGCACCATCGATGTGGGCGTAATCCTCTTCATAGGTATAGAAAAACTCTTGCACCCGTCGCTCATCTGACGGGTGTAGCGGCCGCAGAAAATAGTCGGTACCCTGTAGCTGCAACTTGAGCATCTCGATATGACCCAGATCCTCCACCGGCACCGGATGATCCTTCTGCCGCTGCGGCACTCGGAAATGGTCACGCATTTCATCCAACAGCTGATCACGAAAGGCCGGGTGGGCCACCTGGATCAACTCCATGGCCCGCTCACGAATGCTGCGACCGCGCAACGTGGCAATGCCATACTCGGTGACGATATAATGGACGTCACCACGCGAGGTCACCACCCCCGATCCTTCGGTCAAAAACGGCACAATACGCGACACCGTGTCGTGATGCGCGGTAGAGGGCAAGGCGATGATCGGTTTGCCCTGCCGGCTCATAGCGGCGCCACGAATAAAATCAACTTGGCCGCCAATGCCACTGTAAAAACGATCCCCCAACGAATCGGCCACCACCTGACCAGTCAAATCGACCTCCATGGCGCTATTGATCGCCACCATACGGTCATTGCTGGCAATGACAGAGGGGTTGTTGACATATTCGCTGGGATGAAATTCGATATGGGGGTTCTGGTGGACGAAATCGTACAATTTGCGCGTTCCCATACAAAACGTGACCACCGACTTGCCGGGCCGCGTGCTCTTGCGGCGGTTATTAATGACCCCGCGTTGCATCAAGTCAACCACCCCATCACTAAACATCTCGGTGTGAATACCCAAGTCGCGGTGCTGCCCCAAATAGCTCAACACCGCATCCGGAATGCGGCCAATGCCCATCTGCAACGTCGCCCCGTCTGGAATCAGCATCGCGACATACTGACCAATGCGTAACGTCACATCGTCCAAGGGGGGCGGTTTAAGCTCGGGTAGCGGCGCATCGGCTTCCATCCAAGCATCAATACGGTCGACCGGAATAAAGCTCTGACCAAAGGTACGGGGCATGGAGGGGTTGACTTGGGCAATGATGCGTCGTGCCGAACGGCACGCTGCCGAGACGATATCGACCGATACCCCAAACGAGCAATAACCATGCTGATCCGGTGGCGATACCATGATCAGGGCCACGTCAATGGGCAAGATACCATCTAAAAACAGCGATGGGATCTCCGACAAAAAGCAGGGGGTATAGTCGGCCATCCCCTGACGCACTGCCTCACGGGTATGGGTACCCAAAAACAGGGCATTGACCCGCAGATGGCCACTATACTCCAATCGGGTCCACGGCGTGTCCCCCAACGTCAAGATGTGCACCATCTCGACATCTTTGAGTACCTCTTTATGGTCCAATAGGTCACGCACCAACGCTTGTGGTGATGCGGCGTTAGAACCGATAAAAATGCGGTCTCCGGGCTTCACCCAGCGTGACCACTGCGTCGAGTTAAGGGCTTCCGGCATACGCGACTCTCTTATTCAGTAATGATGGTTCAGACGAATACTATGACTTCTGCACCCCTCACCCTGCCCTCTCCCACAAGGGGAGAGGGTGAAGAAAAAGTATCCTATCTCCCCCTCTCCCCTTGTGGGAGAGGGGGTCGGGGGGTGAGGGGTGGAAAAAAACTACCTCTGCGTTGCCAACAGCCGTGAGGCTTGGTCGATAACATCCTCGGAAGGGCGTCGGTTGGCCTTGCGGGTCTCCCGCTTGATTTTGTCGTAGATCTCCTCGCGATGGACTTCGACATCTTTTGGGGCATCAATACCAATCCGCACCTGATTACCCTTAATCCCCAATAGGGTAATCTTGATATCATCCCCAATATTCAGACTCTCCCCGACTCTCCGTGTCAAGATTAACATCGGTTGCTCCTTATGTTATTAGACATGTTCCATACATTAACATTAAATTATAATTGTTTTGAAAATAAATTATTAATATTACCAACAACATTTTTCTTGCTGCCGAGACGGTTGTAGGAGAGTTCGGGCTGCCCCTGCCCACCCATGGCACGGATCACCACCTCAGTAGCCACCATCACCCCTTTGAGAATGGCCTGGTTCTCACGGTTGGAACGATCTGCCTCGGTAATCAGGGTCAGTAGCCGCTGCCGATCCTCCGTCAACCCAGTGTTGGAACCCAATTCCCGGTCTAGCGTCGCCAGGGTGATCTCTCCGGCTTTCATCTTCAGCTGCCGCGCCATTTTGGCGGTCAACTCCTGCCGCTGCCGGTCCACCTGACGAATTTTCTCCAAAATTTCGGTCACAGCCACCGAACTCTGCCCCATCTCCTCAACCTGACGCGCACGGATAAACTGGCGTTCCTCCTCAAGCCGCTGCAACAACCGTTCAAACTGGCTCATTAGATCGGCCAGCACCTCCCGCAACTGAACGACTGCCTCCTTCACCACGCCCCCCTTGTCCTATCCCGAATACCTTTTACGCTCCAGCAATACCTGGCGCAGGATTTTGTCAGCAATATCCAGACTGGAAATGGTATAACGCCCAGCGGCCAACGCTTCGCGAATCGACTCCACCAATTCAACGCGTATCTCCGGTGTTTGCTGCACCACATCACCCGCTAACGCCATGATGCGCCCCCCCGAGGATAAGGCTACATCATCCCCGTGTGCCGCTGCTGCCTGGGCCGACGCGACACCAGCACCACTACTACCCGCTGCCGCCGCCGTCGTTGCCGCAGCACCTCTGGTGCGGCCACCTTGGGCAATGCGATTAAGCTTGCCCGTCTCCACTCCTTTGACTTTCATCGTCCATTATTCCCTGTATTAACAACTTGGCTACCGGCTGCCTGAACGGTATTGGCATCGGCACGCAATCGCTCCACTGCCTGAGCCGCCGCTTGGCTACGGTGCGCTGCGGCGCCATCTTGGGTCAAATGGCGCAGCAACATCTCTTTGAAGCCGGTACCATTGACACGCCGACTCATCACCTTGGCATACTCACCATCCAGCATCTCACGAAACAACTTCTCACCCGCATTAGGCTGAAACAGCTCCCCCGGCTTGCCCTCTGGTACTGTGCGCCGCATCGCCTGCAACATCTGTTGCAGGTAGAGCGCCTCAAAGTCAGCTGCGGCATTTTTGAGGCGATCAACATCCTGACGCGACAACTTTGCTGCCTGAGTGGATAACTTACCCGGCTGAGATAGCGAAGCCACCGCTGTCACTGAATCGCCCATGCTGCCCCTTCCATAAATCCTCACCCCCCGACCCCCTCTCCCACAAGGGGAGAGGGGGAGAGTGGAAAGCCCTACGAAGACCCTCACCCCCCGACCCCCTCTCCCACAAGGGGAGAGGGGGAGAGTGGAAAGCCCCCCTAAATTACTACAGAATCTGCAAGTTGGCTTGCAGCGCACCCGCAGCCTTAATAGATTGCAAAATGGCAATCAGGTCACGCGGTGTCACGCCAATACTATTGAGGCCACGCACCAGCTCACCCAGGGTGACCCCCTCCGGCATCTCGATGACCCGACCATTTTTCTCCTGCACGTCAACCTGAGTGTTACTAGTGGCCACTGTCGCTCCCCTACTCGCTGGATTCGGTTGGCTCACCATCGGCGTCTCGGTGATGCGAATGCTTAGGTCACCGTGGGCCAACGCCACCGTTGACACCCGCACATTATCGCCAATGACAATGGTACCGGTGCGCTCGTTGACCACCACCTGCGCCGTGGTATCGGGCTCCACTTCCAATATCTCCATGCGCGAGACAAAGTCGACGACGCGCCCTTGAAACTCCGGCGGCAACCGTAACGTCACCGTACCGGCATCACGCGCCTGGGCAATGGGTTGACCAACCGAGCCATTGATCGCACGCACCACCCGGTTGGCGGTGGTAAAATCTGGGTTCTTCAGAGATAGCTGCAAACTGCTCTCGTCGTTCAGCTCAAACGGTACCTCACGCTCGACAATCGCACCGCCAGCAATACGCGCCACTGTTGGGTGGTTCTTTTGTACTTTCTGGTTGCCCCCCTCGGCAGCGAAACCACCCACCGAGATGGGCCCTTGCGACACCGCGTAGATCTTACCATCCGCACCTTTGAGCGGTGTCAGAATCAGAGTCCCCCCCTGCAGACTCTTGGCATCCCCCAACGAAGACAGCGTCACATCCACCACCCCTCCCTGACGGGCAAATGGCGGTAGCATGGCGGTGACGATTACCGCCGCCACATTTTTGACCTTCACTCCTTGTTGAGTCGAGACACCCATCCGCTCTAACATCATCTTCATCGATTGGTTGGTAAATGAGGCACTGGAGTCACCGGTGCCGTTCAAACCGACTACCAGACCAAACCCCGTCAACGGATTGTCGCGCACCCCTTCGATATTGACAACATCCTTGAGACGGGCCGCTTGCAACGGTGCCGTCCACGACAAGCCAGCCATTACCGCCACGATCATCCATGACCAATGTACCTTCTGGCCGCCGAACTGCTTCATTCGTCAGACCCCCACTCATCCATCAGCCGACTGACGCCAAATTCATTTTGCGACTCATTCTGTAAAAAGCCCTGGTAAACCCAAGCCTCATCGGGCAAAGCCGGACGCACCTGCTCTGGCAACGCATGGTAGAGGCGGTTGCTATCCTGCTCGATCTCTTGCGGTATAATCCGCACCAGTTGTAGCTGGCCAACGGCTCCGGTGGCATCAATAACGACACCATCGGCATCAATCTGCACATTGCCACGCTCAATAGTGATCGGCTTGCCTTCCACACTCAGCAACGGTAACCCTTGTTCGGTTGTCAAGACACCGCTATCCGTCAACTTGAGCGAGCCACCACGGCTGTAACGGACGCCCTCTTTGGTCTCAACTACCAAGAACCCAGGCCCTAATACCGCCACATCAAAAGGGCTGCCCGTCTGCTCGACCTGCTCCAGATAGAGCTCCTGCTCCATCACCGCCACCATGGTGCTGGCCAACACCTCATTGGTCGAGGGAGTCGATGGCGTTGCCCAAACCAAGCCCAAACCAACCGCCCCCACCAACCAAGAGGCACTCGCCTTGCTATGCAGAGCCGTTTTTTTCATAAATCACCTGCCTTGAGACTAGAAGATGCGGATATTGGCAAAAAACTCGTTTAGCCAACCCGGCTTCTGTTGATCATTCACCAGCCCCTCGCCAGAGTATTCGATACGGGCATCGGCAATTTGCTGTGAGCTGAGAGAGTTGTCGCTCGCAATATCCTCTGGACGTACCACCCCAGACAGAATGATGAATTGGTTTTCATCGTTAACCGTGATATCCTTACGCCCCTCGATACGCAGGTTGCCGTTGGCCAACACCTCTGTCACCACACAAGAAACTGTGGCTTTCAGATTACCATCTCGCGTTGTCTTGCCCGTATTATTACTCTTATGATTGGTACTGATTTTGGTGGAATCATCGAACTTACTGAGGCCCGATTTTGTTAGTGCGTTGGTGAGACCAAACAACCCCCCCAAATCGGTATCGTCGGTCCCTTTCCGTTCTAGATCAGTGTTGGCTTTGTTGATTGCCGTGGCGCTCTCAGTGATACGTACCACGACAATATCGCCGATGTTACGGGCCTTATTATCTAAAAACAGTGTGTTACGATCACTTGTCTGCCAGATAGATCCCTTCTTTGGTGACAGCAACTCGGGGGGCTGCGGCTGCACCACCGTCATTGGCGCCGCTGGACGTTGCGCCGCCCGGGTCATACCACAACCGCTAATTAGCGCTGCCGCCATCATCAGCGCCACTGATTTCCATCCCTGCCGATACAACATGTATCCCCCCTAAAACTGCACCGTCACTTCACTTGGACCGCTTACCTGCCACCCCTCACCCCCGGCCCCTCTCCCACAAGGGGAGAGGTGGAGGCATGATATTGTTTTTACTCCCCTCTCCACCTGTGGGAGAGGGGCCGGGGGTGAGGGTTTCTTAAAACTGCACCGTCACTTCACTTGGACCGCTTACTTGCGCCATAAAACGCCGCTGGCTCTTGTTGTTCAATACCTCAATCGTATCGCCGATCCGACCATTGGCCATGGCCACCCCGATCGTTTCGATGAACATGGCCCCATGCTTGACCAATACCCGCACTTTACCGCCCCGATCAATGGCCTGGGGCGCGGCAAACCAACTCATCTGCAAAGGGCGATCCGCCACCAAAGGCCGTACGGCTGCCTGACCCACCACTCGATCTGCTTGATCAGCCAACAGATAACCTACCAGCGGCCGCTGTTGTTCAATCTCCTGATCAATCAGATCGTCCGCTCGCACCACCTCGCCCCGCCGCAAGGCCCGTCTCAACACCAAGTAGCGATCCCGTTGCTTCAACGTCACCCATACTTGGGCCTCCGCAACGGTACGGCCGCTGGCACTAGCCAGCAAACGCAGGCTCTGCTTGCCTTCATGCAAGTTGCGTTCCGGCATCTCAATCTGCCAAGAGAGCGTCCCATCGGGCACCGCCACCCCTTGTACCGCCTGCACTGCCAACAAAGTCAACGGTTGCTCGGTAGATTGCTGCTGTAACCGTTCGGAAACCTGTTGCTTGGCGATGCGGCTAAGCTCATCACGAGAGACGGCACGCGCCCCGACCTCTGGTGGAGACGCCAGCAATAATGCCAGAAGAACAGCTGTCTTGAGAGAATAATATCTCATTCATTGCCACCTTAAGCACCACTCATACCTCCCCCTCTCCCCTTGCGGGAGAGGGGGTCGGGGGGTGAGGGGAAAAACTACCGTTTCAGACTCGCCACCAACCCCATCATGTCGTCAGCGGTGCGAATACCCTTAGAAGCCATTTCATAAGCACGCTGGGTAGTGATCATATCCACCATTTCCGTCACCATGCTGACATTGGACTGCTCCAAGTAGTGCTGTTTCAGCGAGCCAAAGCCAGCATCGTTAGGATTGCCGGTAGTGGCTGTACCGGAGGAGACACTCTCCTTGAATAGGTTGTTGCCCATAGCCACCAAACCAGCCGGATTGACGAAGCGAGCCAATTCGATCTGACCGGCAACCGTAACATTCGTCCCAGCAGCATTCGTTACCAGACTGACGCTACCATCTTCGCCAACAGCCACTCCCGTATGGGTGGTGGGATTGAGGCCAATCTGCCCCCCGATCAACGGGTAACCATCGGAGGTAACAATGTTACCCTCTTTATCGATTTTGAAGCTGCCATCGCGGGTATAAGCGGTATCGCCATTGGGAAGCTGGATTTGGAAGAAACCCTGGCCGAGAATCATCATATCAACATTAAATGGATCTTGGCTGGTCGACACCGGACTACCCTGAGTAAAATCCTTGCCAACAGCTGCTGCTTTGACGCCATGACCCACCTGAACCCCGACAGGAACAATGGTCCCCGCCTGCGAGGTCTCGCTGCCCACTTCGCGCAGGTTCTGATAAAGTAAATCCTGGAAGTTAGTGCGCGAATGCTTAAAGCCAGTGGTACTGACGTTGGCTAAATTATTGGCAATCACATCAATACTGAGCTGCTGGGCGTGCATGCCAGAAGCGGAAGTCCATAATGAACGGATCATGCTCTGTCTCCTGAATGATCGTTATTCTAGTTTACCAACGCGAGAAATGGCCTGCTCGTCCAAGTTGTCAAGCGTCTGAATCATCTTCGTATACATCTCGAAAGCGCGGTGCGCCTCTACCATGCGCGTCATATTGCGCAGTGAATCGCTGTTCGAGGCTTCAACAAACCCCTGCTGCATCATGCTTTGGCCGGCCGCCAAGGGTTGAACACGGTCGGCTGCCGCTGCATACAAATTGGCCCCTTTTTTCTCTAAATACTCGGCGGGGATATCCACCAACTGCAATTGACCAATGACACCATTGCCGTCCGAGACAACGCCATCCTGACCAATCCGCACTGGCCCCTTGTCGATAGTAATGGCTGCGCCACCAGCACTCGCAATCTGGAATCCATCTTTGGTTACCAATTGGCCAAGGCTATTGACTTGAAATGAACCATCCCGAGTATAGCGCACCCCATCCGGCGTATTGACGGCAAAGAAGCCTCGACCATTGATGGCCACATCCAATGGGTTATCTGTCTGGCGCATGGCACCCTGTTGCACCGACGGCTGTGTTTTAACAGCCATCGGATAGGTCATACGATAGGCATTAGCAGCCGGATTGCTGAATGGAAACGGCACGTCACCCGGACCACGCACCCCCATAAACGAATTGGTCGGCAGCGGAAACTGCTCGGGCCCAGGATTGGTCATATAGGAGTCGAAGACGATTTGGTCTTCTTTGAAGCCATTGGTATTGACATTAGCCAGGTTATTGGACAATACATCTAGCCTAACCTCAGCACGGCGGGCACCGTTGACAACCGCATAAAGGCCACTATCCATAAAACATCCCCCCAAAAACGAATGAGCACCTCTCTTCCATAGCCAACGCCAAGCAATAGTTGTACCATGGGGCCATAAACACCACTCGCCCAGACTTGGAGAAATGGCTCGGAAAAATGGTTATGTTGCAACCCCTACAAGATTTAATTGAGCGCTTGCGCGGCCCAGATGGCTGCCCGTGGGATCGTCAGCAAACCTTCCAATCGCTAACCCAGTACACCATCGAAGAGGCTTTTGAGGTATTAGATGCCGTCGAAACCGATGACATGGATGGATTACGCCAAGAATTGGGGGATCTGCTGTTTCACGTATTGTTTTACAGCCGTATTGCTGAAGAAAAGCAGTTCTTTACGCTGGAGCAGGTGATTGATGGTATCGTGCGTAAGATGATTGGACGCCACCCGCATGTATTTACTCGACCAGGTGGAGGCGCTGCCACCCCAATCCAACAAATTATTGACCACTGGGAAGAGAGCAAACGCCAAGAGCGCCTGCAAAAAAGTGACGGTCAACCCACTTCAGTCTTCGATGGCGTCAGCAGCCATCTACCCGCCCTGATCTGGGCCAATAAGGTTCAAGAGAAAATGGCCAGCGTTGGCTTTGACTGGTCTACCGCTGCGCCAGTATTTGACAAAATTATTGAAGAATTGGCTGAGGTCAGACAGGCGGCTGACTGTGGCGATCCGGCGGCCGTGCAAGAAGAAATTGGCGATCTGTTGCTCACCGTGGTCAATTTAGCACGTCATTTCGACGTCAATCCCGAGATCGCCTTGCGTCACTCTACCCACAAATGCCAACAGCGCTTTCGTTACATTGAGCAGCGCCTGCGTAAAGAGGGTTGCTCCCCCACCGACGTCAGCGTCGATAAAATGGAACAACTGTGGCAGGAGAGTAAAATGGGGTGACAACAGGATGGGTAGCTGTTAGCATGGTGCTTTTCGTTATCGTATAGGATCCACCCCCCTGCCGACCACTCAGGAAGGACGTCGCATGAGCATGATCGCCATTGATGAACCACAAAAATCTGCTGCGGTGAACCAGACCCCTATGTACGTGGAAACGGTTCACCGTCTATACCACAAAGGGGCTACGGCGCAGCTGACCCGGGTCATCGATAAGCTGCTTCCCGCTGACATCGCGTTGGTGATCAACTCCTCCGATGATGTCAATGAAGCGATGGATCTATTTGAGTTGATCAAGAGCCCGATGCACGCCGGCTCGACGCTCAAAGATTTGAATGAGGATTTTCAAATCCACATCATATCGCTCTGCACCCTGGAACGTGCCGTCTCCATTTTGGAGAGCCTGCCTCCCGATACCCGCAGCAGCATCATCGGTAAATTAAGCCCGGAAGTGGGCGATCGGTTGATGAATGCTTTGCGTCAGGAGACCCAGAAGGAAGTTCAGGATCTACTGCAATACCTGCCTGACACCGCTGGTAGCCTGATGACCTCTCGATTCTTCGCCTTGCCAGAGCAGACCACAGCCGGTGCTGCCATTCAAGCGGTACGCGAACTACCCTTCCATGAATTTGTGTTTTACGTCTACGTCCTGGATGATAAAAATCGACTCACCGGCGTCAGTTCGCTGCGTCAGTTGCTGCTCTCCCCTGCGCATACCCCGATCAAGCAGCTTATGGAACCGCGGGTACACACGGTTAACGTTGATACACCCCAGGAAGATGCCGCTAAGTTGGTGACGCGCTACGCCTTGCTGGCCATTCCGGTCGTCAATGACCAGGGGGTGCTGCGTGGAATCATCACCGCTGACGACTTGATCAACGTCATCCAAGATGCCGATACCGAATCAATGATGAAAGCGGTGGGGGTCGATGCCGAGCATAAACTCAGTATCTTGGCACAGTCTGCCACCAACATCGCCAAAAAACGATTGCCCTGGTTGGTGGCACCTTTTATGGGTGGTTTGCTGGCCGCCTACATCCTGGGTCACTACGAACACACCATGGCAACCGTGATTCAGTTGAGTTTTTTTATGCCGATGATCTTTGGTATGGCCGGCAACGTCGGTAGTCAAACCGCGGTGGTGGCGGTGCGTGGTCTCGCCACCGGCGCTATCCGCGTCAGTGACTATGTCAAGCTGTTATTTAAGGAAACCCAGGTCGGCATGCTGGTCGGTGTTTTTTATGCCGCCTGTCTGGCCGGCTACGCCCTAGTGGTCTTCAAAAGCTCTGTGTTAGCCTTTGTTGTTGGTATCAGCATTTTGAGCAACATCACCTATGCCGGTATCATTGCTGCCAGTTTGCCCGTCCTGTTGCAAAAAATGGGTTACGATCCAGCCGTTGGCGGTGGACCTTATGTGCTCACAACCGTTGACGTCTTGGGCGTGGTCAATTATCTGTTTATTGCTACCATGGTATATGGGTTGTAGCCTTTCACACCCCCTCTCCCCTTGTGGGAGAGGGGCCGGGGG
>JADGCM010000265.1 GCA_015228995.1 Magnetococcales bacterium | reverse complement strand
TGATTGATTGAGGATACCCAGACGCTGCTAACCGGTTTCGGGGCGGAGATCACCGGAACCGGTGTCAATGGTGCGATCGTAACGCTCTTTAATGACGCCAACAAAAATAGTAAGCTGGATGCGGGCGAACAGTTGCTGACCGCTGCCCCCATCGTGGTTGCGAATAACATTTGGGCGATCGCTGACGTCAACCTGTCCGGGGGTACCAATTCCATCCGGGCCTTCCAGACCAATTTGGCCGGTACCACGAGTAAAGTCTCGACGGCGTTGACGATTATGGTGCAGACCCCGGGTGGCTTTGATCTGGCCGCCAATGATGACAGCGGTCTGTCCAAGAGCGACAACATCACCAACAAGAGCAGCGGTCTGACGATCTCGGGCACGGCCTTTTCGGGTGGCAAGAGCGTGACCCTGTTCGTCGATGGGGACCAGGTGGCCACCGCGACGGTATCCAAGGGACTATGGAAAACCGACATTTCTCTCTCTCACAAAGATACCCCTTATGTCATCACTGCCTCCCAAACCAATGCCGACGGCAGCAGCAGCGAGCCCTCAATCCCATTCTCTTTGACGGTGGATCGACAAACCCCGGGGGTGATCACTGACATGGCCGTTGCCGGGGGCATTGAGCTGGCCGATAATAAGGGTTATCTCAGCAACAAGACCACCGGATTGGTGGTCAGCGGCACTGGCGGCGACCCGGGTGCTCAGGTGGCCCTGCTCGAAAATGGTAAGAGTATCGGCAGTGGCTTTGTTGATGGCGACGGTAAATGGGGGGTGACGGTAGCCAAGTTCAGCAATGGTACCCACAACCTGAAGGCGCAGCAGACCGACTTGGCGGGGAATGTCGGCTTGACCTCAACAACCGTGCTGATGATCAGTATCGATAGCGTGGCACCAGCGGTGCCCACCAGCCTGAGGTTTAACAAAGAGAGCAGCGTTATCAGTGGTAAGGGCGAACGAGAGGCGCGGCTGACCCTGTTCAACGACAGCAATAATAACAGCCGAGTGGACGATGGCGAACAGCTTGGCGAGGTGGTCAGTGTTGATGCCAGCAAAAACTGGAGCACTGCGGTGGATTTGCCGGCCGGCCAATACGCCAACATCCGGGCTATGCAGAGCGATCTGGCCGGCAATGTTAGCAAAGCCTCTTCTGCCTTAAGCATCACCATTGCGGCAGCTGGTCTGACGCGGGCGTTACAAGGCTATAGCAGTCCAGCGGTGATGGAGGGTGTTGTTGTTGAGGGGGTGGCCTTGAGTCTGACTGAAGGCCAACGCGGTGATTGGCTGAGCTGGAGTAGTTGAACGATATAAATAGCTTGCGTGGTACTTCCCTCCAAGGGTACAATCCGGACAGGAGGGGGCGTCATGCCAGAGCAAGAGGACAAAGTCGGCCAGCCGCACGACCATTTCTGTCGTGCCACGATCTCTGACCCAGTCAAGGCGGGAGCGTTACTGTTAGAACAGTTGCCGACCGAGATCTCGTCCTGCCTGTCGTCAGAGTTGCCAGTATTGGTCGAGGGCTCATTTGTTGACGAAACGCTGCGGGGTTTGCTGTTGGACCGGCTTTACCAGGTCAAAACCATCCATGGCCGGCCAGCGTTGGTCTACGTTCTGGTTGACCATAAAAGCACTCCAGACACCTTCATCTCTTGGCAGCTGCTGAAATACAAAGTCGAGATCTGGAAGCAGTGGACGCGGGAAAACCCCAAGTGGACCCATCTGCCCCCTATTATCCCGTGCCACGACCTATCCTGCTTATGATGAACAGGTGTTGCGTGAGATTGTTCAACGTGTGTTACCGCAGGAGGAAAACGCCATGATGTCGCAGTTTGCGCAAGATATTATCGCACAAAAGCAACCAGAATGGATTCAGAAAGGGGAGCAAATAGGTGAGCGAAAAGGCGAGCAAAAAGTCCTGCTCCGCCTCCTTCATCGCCGTTTTCCTGAACTTCCTGTTTGGGTTGAGCGAAAGGTTTCTGACGCCAAGCTAGAGGCCCTGGCAGAATGGACTGATCGCATATTAGATGCCCATTCTCTGCAAGATATCTTCGGTGACGAGGCGCAGCCAGTGCACTAAACACTCCTCACCCTGCCCTCTTCCACAAAGGGAGAGGGTGAAGAAAGTAGCCTCTGCCTCCCCTTGCGGGAGAGGGAGTTGGGGTAAGGGGAAGTTGGTGATGATGTGCAAAAA
>JADGCM010000264.1 GCA_015228995.1 Magnetococcales bacterium | reverse complement strand
TCGTTCGATACGTTGCCGTAACTCGGTGGTGGTGGCGTTGCTAACCACCTCGAAATGCAGTTCAACCCCTAGGCCCGACAAGCAACGCAACACTCCGCTTAAGGCTTGGTCGGCTTGCCAATTTTGTTGAGCCATGACTGGTGCGGTGACGGCCAACAACAAACGCAGCGGCCCGGCTGATAGAATTGGGCCCATTTCAGGTGGGTCCGGTTCAGGTTGCGATTGGGGCAGGGTTAGCAAACGACCTATCGAGAAACTGGTCGAAAAACTGGTCGAAAAACTGGGATCGGTTGGCGCCCGCATCACTTCCCAGGGCAGCAACAGTAGAGTTATCTCAGTAGAGGCCACCAGTATGACACAGGGAAGGGTGGCGTCGATGCGGTGTGCGATCTCAGACCAGACCGGCGCTAGCCACAAATCGAACATCTCGATGGCGACGCTGTCACTGGTATCGGTCAGCAAAGTGCTGTCAGTGGCCAATCCCTGTTCTTTGAGCCATTGGCGTAAACCATCGACCACACAATTCAGGGTCTGCCAACGCGCTAGCGTGACCTCACCCTGCTGCTCTAACCAAGTTCCATTGACTTGCCAGCGTATCTGGGTGGAACCAAAAGGCGTCGTTGTCGGTGCGATAACGATGCGATTTTCCGGATGCACCATCTATTTTGAGTATCCCTGGATTGATTTTCTGAACTACTGGACGGAGCGACTCAAGAGGGCGGCGCGGGCACACGCCTCAAGACGAATCTCTTCGGCCCCATCTATCCTACGTTGATGCATCAACACCCGCCCATTAACAACGACGCTGTCGACGATATGGCCACTGGCCGCGTAGACCAAGTTAGAGAGCAACTGGTGGTTAGGGCTGACCTCGATTTCTTGGTGGCGCAGCAACAAAAAGTCAGCCGGTTGGCCAACCGCCAAGGTGGCCCGATGCGTGACAGCTGCTTGGGTGGTTGCCAGTGGGGCGCGACTGCCGGTAACGATCTCCCATGCTGCTGCCGCTGGTAGGGTCGTCGGGTCATTCATGGCGTGCTTTTGGATTAGTGCCAGCGTTTTAACCTCCTGGAACAGATCAAGGCTGTTGTTAGAGGCCGCCCCATCGGTGCCGATAGCGATGGGAATGCCACGGTCGCTTGCCTTTTGATAGGGGAAAACAGCCCCTACGGCCAGTTTCAGGTTGGAGACTGGGTTGGTAACCAGTGTTGCCCCCCGTTGACCGATCAGGTCCAACTCGCCGTCGTCCAGATAGACCCCATGGGCCAGTAGCATGCGTGAGGTCAGCAGCCCCAGCCGGTCGAGGTAATAAGCGGGTCGCATGCCGTGCTGTTGCAGACACTGCTCAACTTCATGGCGTGTTTCAGATAGATGGATATGTACTGGCAGGTCGTGTCGGTCGGAAAAATCGGCGATCCAGCGTAGCGTCTCTTCGCTGACCGTATAAATGGCATGGGGGGCCAAGGTATAGCGGAGGCGATCCGGGTAGTCGTGGCTCTCCTCAAACATCTGTTCGGCGAGTTTCTTACACGCAACGGCCTGTTCCACTCCAGCGACATCAATCAAGACTGCGCCCACTCCAGCCCGCAGCCCCATCTCGGTGACAGCACGGACGACGCCATTGTAATGCCAATACATGTCTTGAAAGCAGCAGGTACCCGAGCGAATCATCTCCAGGCAGGCCAGTTTAGTGCCCCAATAGACATCTTCCTCGCTCAGCCGCGCTTCCGCTGGCCAGATGCGTTGCCGCAACCATTCCATCAGGGGCATGTCGTCGCCAAAGCCACGGAAAAGTGTCATGGCCGCGTGGGTATGGCCATTCACCAAGCCTGGGGCGAGGAGCATCCCGGCAGCATCTAGGCAGGGGCTACCATCTGTCGGTGGGCTAAGCACGGCACCGATTGCGGTGATGAGGCCATTGGTGACGGCCACGTTGACCAGCCCAATATCGGGCAACCAACCATTTTTGACAAATAGAGTGTTCATGGCGCCCATGCTATCACAGATGGGATCGCAACACAACGTGCCGACCAAGACGTCAGTGGCGCAAATGGCGCAACTTCCCCGACCTCAATGGTCTAGAGTGGTTGCCCGTTTGGTGGTACAATGGGGCCATAGTCTTTATCAACAGGAGAACCCCCATGGCCAATGGTGCCCTAACATTGGATAGCGTGCTGGAGTTGTTCCAGCAGAATAGCGAACAGATTC
>JADGCM010000027.1 GCA_015228995.1 Magnetococcales bacterium | reverse complement strand
GGGTAGTTATAACTCGGCACCTTCTTGGTCGCCTCAGGGTGATTTGATCGCCTTTGTTCACGGTGGTGGCGGCAAGTTCCGTATCGCCGTTATGGATGCCAATGGCGGCCGGATGCGCGTCATGACCGACTCATGGATGGACGAGTCGCCGGTATGGTCCCCTAACGGTCGGGTCATTCTGTTTTCACGTCAAGTTGGTAACCTAACACGACTTTACACAATCGACGTCACCGGTCATAATGAGCGTCCTGTACCAATGGAAGCCGGTATTGATGCCTCCGACCCATCCTGGTCGCCGTTGGTGCGTTAAGTTAACTATATGTGTGTCATCGTTGAGAGAGAGGATTGGCAATGAATCGTTTCAAACTCCTGTATGTTGGTGTCCTAGCCGTGGGAATGCTGTCTGGTTGTGGGGCCAAATCTGGACCAAACGCCGATGGCAGCACCGATGGCAGCCAGGTGGCTGACGGTAGTGGCCAGGGAATTGGTCGTATGGGTGCTGGCGAGTCATCGCTGGGCGCTGATGGCCGCCGCCGTGGCGCTGGATCGGGAGGGGCCGGTTATGGTGATGGCAGTGGCGGCTTGTCCGGACAGGAGCCGGTCCATCGTGTCTTTTTTGGGTTCAATGCCGACAACGTCTCCGACGAGGCGGCCCGTATTCTCACCGATAATGCCCGCTGGATTCAACAAAAGAAGCCCAGTGAGATCATTGTTGAGGGACACTGTGACGAACGTGGCACGCGCGAGTTCAACTTGGCTCTTGGCCAAAAGCGGGCTGAGGCAGTCAAACAATTTTTGAGTACCCAAGGGGTCGATTGGAGCCGGATTCGCACCGTCTCATTTGGTAAAGAACGGCCGTTGGTAAGCGGTCACGATGACTTTGCTTGGTCGCAGAACCGCCGTGCCGAGCTGGTGTTGCGCTGATCATTTAGATCTACCGGATTCTGAAGGAGTTGCCATGAGTGGATTCATCGTGCCATTGCGGTTGCCACGGTTGCTGGCTTGTGGCCCGCTGTTGCTACTCGCCGCTTGTGCTTCTACGCCGCCGCCGGAGCAGATCAACCAAGCCGATGAGACCCGGCGCATTGGCTCCGAGTTGGTACGGGTGCAGGACAGCACCCGCAACTCCCTGTCGCGTCTAACACAACGCGTTGACCAGTTGGAAAAAGAGCTGGCCCGTTTACGCGACGATGTTGACATTGCCCGTCATCAGAGTGGCCGTCTGCAAGAACAGGTAGCGGCCATCAAAGAGGACCGCAGCGCACCGCCACCACCACCTGCCGCAGTAGCGCCGCCGCCGGAAGCCGCCGCACCATCACCACCGGCTACTGCTCCGGCTGCTCCGGCTACCCCCGTTGTTGCCAAGCCGGCTAAGCCACCCGCATCAGCGGGTGAAGCTTACCAAGTTGCGTTAGCGGCCATTAAGGCCGAGCAATATCCCCAAGCGATTGAAGGGATGAATGCGGTGTTGAAGCAGTTTCCCACCGATCCATTGGCCCCTAATGCCCAATATTGGATCGGAGAGGCTCATTACAAGCAGCGTGGTTTTGCCGATGCCCTGGTCGCCTACAACCAGGTACTTATTCGCTGGCCTGCTAGCGACAAAGTAGCCCCTTCGTTGCTTAAAATTGGTTTTTCCTTCTTTGAATTGGGTGATTTAGCCAATGCCAAAGCCAGTTTAGAGCGGTTGGTCAACGAGTTCCCAGATGCCGTTACGGTCAAAAACTTAGCCCATGAACGCTTAAAAAAGATTGACGAAATGATGAAAAGCAAAGCAGCGCAAAAGCCTGTTAAGCGGTAGTTACGGTGGAACGTCGGATCATCATCCCTATCATTGAGGTTACCGGCAACCAGCAAAGAGTGGCCGGTAACTTTTGCAGCACCTCGGACGCTGTCAGCGCCGCTGAGCTTGAGGCATTGGCTCAGCTGCGTCGACTGCATCAGCAAGCGCAACAAATCAAACGCGACTTATCCCAAACAGACAACATCGAAACACGACAGTTGCTTCAGTTCCAGCTTCAACAACTGCGTCAGGAAGCCGACTTATGGCAACAGAAGCGACGCCAAGCCAGTCACGACAAGTTGGTTGCTCTCGGACATACCGCGTAACTCATTGTGGCGTATCTCTTTTGCGCTGCAATAGACGGGGTACGGCTCTCACCTTTTTTGCTAAGTTTTTTTGCACTGCACATAAATGGAACCTTTACCTCCCGTCCGTGTCTTGCTATAAACAGGTTGCGTACTAGTGAGTTAGCCGAAGGTGTAACGGCAGTCAGACAGAGCAAGATCGAGGAGCTGTGTGGATGGGTAAAATAGAAGTCGAGCAGCAACCTCTCTACCCCGGTATTCCGGGCACTGGAGATGGTTCGGATGCCATTGCCTACGTGGAGACTCGGGCAACTGACGGAGCGGCCGCGTATCCGATCACGTCATCAACAATTATGGGTCAGCACTATCAGGTCGCTGTTGCGAACGGATTCAAGAACGTCTGGGGCCGTTCGTTGGTTTGGATGGAGTTAGAGTCGGAACACTCTTCTGCCTCGGCTTGTGAGGGCTTTGCCAGTGCTGGTGGCCGGATCACCAATTTTACCTCTGGTCAGGGATTAATCCTGATGAAGGAGGTGCTCTACACCACCTCCGGTAAACGGCTGCCGATGGTATTAAACATTGGCGCCCGCGCTCTGACGTCACAGGCACTGAATGTCCATGCCGGTCACGATGACGTTATGGGGGTAGCGGACTGTGGCTGGGCGATTCTATTCGCTCATAGTGTCCAGGCCATTGCCGACCTTTGTTTAATCGCTCGGCGTGCCTCAGAAGACAGCCTGACCCCGATTATGAACGTTCAAGATGGTTTTCTGGGCACACATACCATTGAAAATCTTAATTTTCCAGAAGATGATTTAATTCGCGACTACTTAGGTGACCCGCGCCAGCGCATGCGTTCCATGTTTGATCCGGCTGCACCGTTACAGATTGGTGTGGTGCAAAATCAAGATGCCTATATGCATGGTAAAATCTCGCAGCGCTTCTTCTACGACAAGCTGCCAGGTGCAATTGAGGCCGCCATGGATCAATTCTACCACCTAACTGGGCGGCGTTATAATCTGATCCAAACCATCGATATGGACGATGCGGAGTATGCCATCATCGCCATGGGAACGCTGTCGGAAACGGCAACCTCGGCTCTTGATGCCATTCACCAGCAGCTTGGCGTCCGCGTTGGCGTCGTGAATGTCACCTGTTTTCGACCATTTCCGGCCACCCAAATCGTACGGGCCATTAAAAATTGCAAAGCGGTGTCGGTGTTGGAGCGGTGTGATATCCCGACTATGGTTGACAATCCGTTGACCACGGATATTGAAGCATCGCTGGCCAAAGCAGCCATGGGTGTCGATGGTTTCGATCACCTGACCACCCTGCCGTTTGTTTTTTCTGGTGCTGCTGGTTTGGGATCACGCGATGTAACGCCGGGCCACATGATTGCCGTGGTGCGTAACATGATGCGTGGCGCAGGTGAACGCAAGCGGTTTTTCTCGTTGGGGATCGACCACTCCGAGACAGCGCTACCACCCGAATCAGAACCAGACGTGCGGCCACCGGGCTCTTTTTCGGTGCGGGCACACTCAGTCGGTGGCTTCGGTTCGATTACCACCAACAAGGTCATCGCCACCATGTTGGGCGATATTTTTGGTTTCAAAGTGCAGGCCGCTCCAAAATATGGCTCGGAAAAAAAGGGGTTGCCTACCAACACCTATCTTACGGTCACGCCACAGGGTAAAATTTTGACCCATTGTGAGTTGCAGCAGGTTGAGTTTGTGCCTCTGATGGATCCGACAACCTGGCATATGGGCAACCCGCTGGTGGGTTTACAAGAGGGTGGTATTGTCTTTCAGCACACAGATGAGCCGACGCCGCAGGCGTTGTGGGAATCGTTACCGGCTTATGCGCGCTATTACATGAGGGCTAGTCAGATTCGCTTCTACGGGGTCGATACCATCGCCATTGCCCGCGAGTGCTGCAAATCTGATTTGTCGTTAACACAGCGCTTTCAAGGGGTGGTGTTGCTTGGGGTGTTCCTGCGAGTAACACCGTTCCGTGAAAATGCGGGTCTTTCGGAACAGGATCTGTTCCAACACATACGCAAGCCCCTGACTAAATATTTCGGTAAGCGCGGTGGACAAGTGGTCGAGGACAACCTGGATGCGGTGCGCCGCGGTTATACGCGAGTTATGGAAGTGTCGCGGGAGATCATGGACGCAACGCCCCAGTCGGTACTAGATCAGGGTCAGGCAGAGTGGGAGGCAAAAGGCAAAGATGTCAATGCCTTCTTCATTTAAGAGGAGCATCCTATGAGTGCGCGAGCGAAAATTTATACTGAACCGGCACCACAATGGTACGATGTCAAACGGGCACGCGAGATCATCCAGGCCTATAATACTGGGCAGGGTTCCAGTCAGGTGGCCGATGCCTTTGTGGCTCAGTCGGCGGTGTTGGCTGGCACTGGATCTCATCGCGACTTTTCTTATATCGCACCGGATCTGCCCGAGCTAACCGCTGAAAACTGCGTTGCCTGCATGGAGTGCGTGCAAAACTGCCCCGATGCCGCCATTTGGGGTAAGGTGGTGACACCCACCGCCCTGGATGCCGAGTTGTCTCATTTTGCGGCAGAAGATGACCGTAGCCTCATCCAGCGTCAGTTGGTAAAGACTACCAAATTCTGGAAGACCTACGAAAAACGCAAAGCCGATGATCCCACAGCGGCTGGTGGAGCTTGGTTTGGTATCTTCATCGATCCAACCAAGTGCAAGGGATGTGGTGAGTGTGTGCTGGCCTGCGGCGAGCACAATGCCTTGCGTATGATCAAAAAAACCAGAGATAATCTACCCCATTACTTTTCTCTATGGGATTTTTACAAAAAGGTCCCCGAAACGCCGAGTGAATATATCAGTGCCAAATTGAAGGTTGATATCATGCTCAGGGATGGTGCCAACCAATATGTTGGCGGCGCTGGTTCTTGCATGGGCTGCGGTGAAGCTTCTGTCATTCGACAGTTGTTGGCTATGACTTATGAAAAGGTCGGTTCTCGATATGGGGTGGTCGCTGCAACCGGTTGCAATACCGTCTATGGCTCCACTTATCCTTACAATCCCTATCGCGCTCCATGGATTAATTCGCTGTTTGAAAATGCCCCGACCGTTGCCATGGGGATCCGCGCCTTCTGGGATCAGACGGATCGACGTGACCACGCCTTATGGGTCTTCGGGGGAGATGGGGCGATGTTGGACATCGGCTTCCAGGCTCTTTCTCGTATGCTGGTCTCCGGCATGAATATCAAAGTTTTGATCATGGACACCCAGGTTTATTCCAACACCGGGGGGCAGACCTCCACTGGCTCATTTGTTGGTCAAGAAGCCAAGATGTCCATCCATGGCACAGCGGTGCACGGTAAACAGGAGTTGCGTAAGGAGATCGGCAACATCTGTATGATGCACCCACGGGTGTTTGTCGCCCAAACGGTTGGTCCGCTGACCAGCCACTTCTATAAATCGGTTGAACAGGCCATAAATTTTGATGGTCCGGCAGTAATCAATGTCTTTACGACCTGCCAGCCAGAACATCAGGTGGCCGACGACAAGGCTTATGACCAGGCCTTGTTGGCAGTTGAGTCGCGTGCTTTTCCGGTTTTCATCTATAATCCAGATGCGGGCCCCACCATTGCCTCGCGCATGTCGTTGCAGGGCAACCCCTCCTCAAAACGCGATTGGCATCGTCGTAAAACGCGCGATGGTAACGAAGAAGTGGTTGATTTTATTACATTTGCCCGCAGTGAGGGTCGCTTTAGCAAGCACTTTGACAAGGATGGTCAAGCGAGCGTCACGCTGCATCATTCCATGCAGGACCGTTTAAACAACTGGCGTGTGTTACAACAACTAGCCGGTGTTGAGAACAGTGATTTTCGCGCTGAAATCGATGCACAACGGATACATGATGTTGCGGGTTAGTTGTGAATCCCTCTATTGAACAAATCATCCGCGCCGATTTGATGCGTCATCGGACGCTGTCGACCAAGCAGGCGTCGGTGATTTGTTCGTGCCTTGATGTCAATGATCCATTGGAGGGGTTAGCGAGTGACGCCTTTGGTGACTTAGAGGACTATGAGGTCGAATGGTTGCTGGCGGGTCTTTTTACCCCCGGCGACAATGAGCGGGTGGCCTGTGAACCGCGGCTACCCACCTCTGGTTTGACGGCTGCGGCGTTGGAAGAGCTGATTGACACCATCAATCGGCACGCGCCTTTGTCGACATTGACTTTTGATCAAAGGAAAATCACCATACTGGTTCCACCGGTGCTGGTGGATCGCTATGTGCGGCTGCTGCATTTGGATCGCTGCTTGGATGAAGAGGTAGTAGCCAAGCTACGTTCCCTTGTTGATGATATCTCCCTGCGGTATATCACCAGTCTGGCACGGCAAGATGCTTGGCAACCTCTGTCCCAACGTCAGTTGTTACAACAGATTGTCACGGTGCTGGGCAGTCGGTCTGGTCGGATCGACGGTGATTTATTTACGTTCATGACTGAGATGGTTTATAGCGGTCGGCCCCACTCGATAGAAATATGGCTCACCCAGTTGCGTAACCTCCTTGAGTCCTATCGGTTAGAGCAGGAGCACCCGGTCTATAATCCACGGCTAGAGGAATATCAAGGCAATTCTGTGCGTTCTCAGCTGTGTGGAGAACAAATCAAGGCCCACCGTCTGGCTATGGCGCACGCTTGGATTGCGTTGCTGGGCTGATGGCCACGAGACCGTGGCCATCGGTATTGATTGCGAGGCTGCCGTGGTGATCGGTACGCCAAATCGATTTAGCCACCTGACGCCAACGTGCCACAACCTCCGCAGCCGGAAAGTGGTAGCGATTGCCGGCCCCAACACTAAACAGCACATGTTGCGGTTGCGTTGTTTCGACAAAAGCCATGGAGCTCGAAGAGCGGCTGCCGTGGTGAGGAGCGACCAGCACCGTCACCGGTTGTAGAGCCTGTTGTGCCAGCAGCCACTGTTCGCCGCGCTTCTCTAAATCACTGGGAAACAAGATGCGATGCTGCCGCAATGTCACTTCAACGACTAGGGAGTGGTCATTGTCGTGGCGGCGTGTGCCGCCAGTATAGGGCAACGGCGGCAATAAACGGATGACTGTCTCTCCCTCTTGTTCTTGATAAGCCTCGGACCAATGTTGCACCGCTACCTGTTGTTGCTGGGCACGATCCAGCAGCCGCTCAAGTGGCTGGGTGGGACCACCGCCGCCAGTCCAAATCCTGGCAACGACGAAATTACGCAGTAGCCGTTCGCCTCCTGCGGCATGATCGGCATCTGCATGGCTGATGATGAGTCGTTCTAATCGGGTGACACCGTAGTACCACAGATAAGACGAGATGACCTCGCCAATGTTAAAACGGTCGTTGTGGACACCGCCAGCATCAATCACCGACCAATTACCTCCCGGGGTGCGGATAACGGCCGCCTGGGCCTGACCGACATCCAGTAGCGCCGCGTGTAATTGCCCGGCCGCAGCAGGGGTGGGGTGGGGCCAATAATAGCCGACGCCAGCCAGCAATACCCCCGCCCATCGGCCACGACCGCTACGAGCTGCCATGATGAAAACGCCGGCTACCATCAGCCAAGCCAAGCCAATGGTGGTAGGTCCAGGCCAACGACTCCAGGATCCGGGCAGGGTGGCGATCCAAGCCGACCAGCGCCACACCAGCTCCATCAACTGACCAACTCCGCTGAACAACAGCGCACTCACCGTGTCGGAAAATGGCCATACCAACAAGGCCACCAAGCTGATAGAGACACTGACTGGACCAGCAAGCGGCACCGCCACCAAATTGGCCAACACGCTCCAGGGTGACAAAAAGTGGAAATGGTGCAAGACAATAGGTAAGGTGACCAACCAGGCCAGGGTCGTGGTGACCACCGGTCCTAATAACCAACGCACCGCCAAGCTCTGCCTAGGTCGGGCAAACCAAGAACCACTCCAAATCAAAACCGCTGTGGCAGCAAACGACAATTGAAATCCGGCCTCAAACAACTCCCATGGTTGATACAGCAGCAGCACGATCGCTGCCAATCCCAGAGCATACCACGACTGTTGCAATCGCCCGGTCACCATCGCCAACAGCAACAACACCGCCATCACCACTGCCCGTTGGGTCGCAATCGACCAACCGGCCAGTGCGGCATAGATCATCAGCGGGATGAAGGCCAACGCGGCGGCAAGTGGTTTGACGTTCCAGCGTCGCGACACGGGTATACATAGCGCCAGTAGCAGGCGAATGACGTAGAAGAATCCCGCTCCGGCCAGTGTTAACTGTACCCCGGAAATGGCGATCAGATGAAAGGTGCCAGCAGCCTGGAACGCATCACGCACCTCCCCATCAATGCGTCCCCGATAGCCCACCAACACCGCTTCGGTCAGACCAGCACGCAGGCCATGATCGGGCATACTATCGGTAATCGCTTGTGCGATCGCGACACGCCAACGATTCCAGAAGGCTTGCTGAGATAGCGGTGACGACGACGGCAGTCGTTCAATGGCGCTGCGAGCATAAGCTGTAGCCACCACCCCCTGCCGTCTTAAAAACAGCGCATAATCGAAAGCGCCTGGGACGCGATAGCCAGCGGGTGCTTTCAGCCGCACCCAGACGCGAATACGCTCCCCTGGCAATGCTGTCGTGGTCTGCTGATAGAGACTCAGCAATACACGATTTTCAGCAGGAGTCCCCCAATTTTGGCCCCCATTTTGGTTAATGATGCGGCAATCTCCCAGCCACAACCGCAGTGAGTCGCTGCGTTGTTCGCGATCAATGACCGTCCCCTCCAACCATTGATCGACCCCCTCTATGGCAGCAGGTGGCAACTGCTGCTGGGCCAAAACACGATCGTGATAGCTGGCACTGCCCGCCCCCATAGCCACTCCCAGCCCTAACGTCATCCATAAGCGGCAACGCCGATCAACCCATGGCTGCCGCTGCTGGCCATCCTGCAGCCGCCTCCAGGACAGGAGCGCGACCGTGGCCACAGACAGCACACCAACCATGAGCGGCAGTCGCCCGGCCACCAACGCCACTGCCACAATGCCAGCGACAATGGCGGCAACCAGCACCGGCACAATAATCGACGACTAAAACAACTCGATATCATCCTCCTGTGCTGCGGCTGGCTCCTCACCGCCCCCAAGTGTCGCTTGATGCAGGCGGCGCTCACTGTCCATGGTATACATCTGGGAGAGATCCTCAAATTCTGATGCCAATTCATAAGGATTACTGGTCATGTACTCGCCGAGGTTCTTACCAACATTTTGGATAATTTCCTCCAATACCGCCACTGTTGCGGCAATGGTATCGCGAATACGATCGTGAAAGACCAGATCAGAACTCAACAACCGCACCTGAGCCACCGTAAATTGGGTATCGGCCAATACATCGTTGAAAAGGCGCAGATGATCGTTGTTGACCATATCCATTTGCCGCGTCGATAGGGGTAAACGGCGCAACATGCCATTGGTACGCATCATCTTGGGGGTAGTCGAATCGGCGTAGGTCATACTGATGGTGTGCAATTGATCAATAGCTTGCTGAATTTCGCCCTGTTGTTGCCGGCTTTCGGTGTGAATCCGTGCCGCCAAGCCATCGATCATCGAATCAAGCGCCGCTAACCGATGGTTGCCATCGGTTTTGAGGGTACGTGCCAACTTGGTCAGACGTTCCGCCGTCATGGCCAACATATCCAAGGCCCGCCGCGTTTGAAACAGGCCATGTTCCGCCAGCGATAGAGATTGAATCACCTGACTGGAGAGCGTGTCAGAAAACAGCCCTACTTGTAACATAGACTGTAATTGCCAGGCCGTGGCGTCTAATTGTTGGTGAAAGGCCCGACATGCACCGCGGGCGGACGAAACCAACTCACGCTGCTGGCGACTGAGTTCGATGATGGTATCGAGATAACCTTGGATCGTAGCAATGGCCGCACCCATGTCCTGACCGGTCTGTTTGAGCTGATCAACCACAATGCGCATGGCCAGTACGCTCCAACGACGGTTTTCCTGCGTTTTTTTGCTGCTGGAAAGTCGGTCACAAGCTTGCGACAAGGCGCTAATGGAGTGCTGAATACGCTGGGCGGTGATGTCGTCGTACTGCATGGCCTGAATCATGGCAAATAGAATCTGCGCCACCTGATCGGCATGCTCAATGATCTTCTGGCAAGTGGTATCAACGTTGGCAACAGAGGCTGATAGATGATCGATGGTCGCCTGGTTACCATCATGGAAACTATCCAAACGTTGATGGGATACCGACAAATCGGTACGAATGGTGCGGGCTAAAGCCCCAACGGCTTCTTCAGACAACTGGCAGGTGGTGGTGGTCTCATGAATGAGCGGCCGCACTTGCTGCATCAGGTTGTCAAGCATCGCGCAAAGTGTCTGCCTTTCCAGCCGTTCACTCCCCACTGATCGCAGCTGATCCACCGAGGCAGGTAAAGTGGCCTCTTGTTCTAACGAGAGGCTCCATTGGATCACCTGTTCGAGTCGGTTGATCCAGTCATCTTTCTGACCGATGAGGGTCCCAATGTCACTCAGCGCCATTTTCATATCATGGCATACGGTGTGCAGGTCCTGATCCAGGGAAAGCACCCCCAACCCATCTGCGGTGCCAATACGTTCACGTATTGTCAAAGCGCGGCTGGAGTTGGTCGCAAAGCTTTCTGAGATGTGGTTCATCTGATCGCCGATATGAAAAAAACCTTCCCGACTCCAAACTGGAATCTGCTCCAAGTTTTGCATGAGCTGGGTCAGTCGCACCGTTTCCTGTATGAGAGAAGTAGAATTTTTTTCGCCCACCGTACACTCCTGATGTTTCTATTTGAGAGATGTTACCAAAAATACAAAATCGTCTGGGCAGTTTAACCGATAATGCAAGCGGAATAAACCCGAAGAGAGTCTTATGGCAGAATTTGCTGGTATCGACGCAGATTATCTGCGCACCCTAATCGCCAAGATAGAACGAATAGAAGAAGAAAAGGCGCAACTTGCGAGCGACATACGACTGGTCTATGCTGAAGCCAAGGCGAGTGGTTTTGAGCCAAAGATCATGCGGCAGCTCATTCGCTTACGTCGTATGGAGCCTGAACAACGGCAAGAATGGGAGACGATGATCGATCTTTATAAACAAGCACTGGGCATGAGATAACGTGGCCCAGTACCGCTTTTTGGTGACCGCCCCGCGCGGTGTAGCTGCCATTTTATGCGATGAGCTGCGGCAGTTGGGCGTCGACCAACCGCGCCGCCACCGCGAGCAGGTCTGGTTCGATGGCTCCATTGAACTGGGCAGCCGAGTCTGTCTCTGGTCGCGTCTGGCCAGCCGGGTGGTGCTATTTCTGCGTCAGATCGATCCGGCCACCCTCGATTCCATCCGCGACGGGGTCCGGGCCATCCCCTGGCGAGAGCATCTACGCCCAGGCGGTACCTTACGGGTCGATTTCATGGGGACCAACGACCTGATCCGCCACACCCTGTTCGGCGCCCAAAGCGTCAAAGATGCCATCGTCGATCACTACCGTGAGCGTGGCCTAGAGCGCCCGTCGGTCGATCTCGACCAACCCGACAGCCGCGTCTATGTACGCATTGATGGCAATCGGGCCACCATCGGCTTGGATTTATCGGGCGGGGGATTGCATCGACGCGGCTATCGCTTGGAAAGCGGCGCCGCGCCGCTACGCGAAAATCTAGCGGCGGCGATACTACGCTTCACCCATTGGCAGCATCAACCGGTTCAAGGGGAACCGTTGACCCAAGGGGAACCGTTATTGGACCCGCTGTGTGGCTCGGGCACGTTTCTGATCGAAGCGGGGATGATGGCCGCTGACATAGCTCCCGGCCTGCATCGGCAAGAGAACCCATTGCCCCATTGGCCTGCCCTCACCAACGCTTCCTGGCAACAGTTGCAGGCGGAAATGGTGGCACGGGCGCAAACGGGCCTCGACCGATTGGTCCGCTTCCCTCAACCATTAATTGGCTTCGAGATTGATGCTCGTACCGTCACCAAGGCACAGGCTAACGTAGCACGGGCTGGGCTGGCCGGTTGTATCCGCATTGAGCAAAGCTCGCTGGAGCAGCTATTAGCGGCGGTTCCTCATCAGGCGTTGGCCGGGCTAACCCAAGGTCTGCTACTGACCAATCCACCTTACGGCCATCGTAGTGGGGCGATGGATCGGGTCCATACCATCCAAGCACAACTGCACGATTTACTGTCGAGAAGTTCCCTATTCCAAGGATGGCGCGGTGCTGTCATCAGTTGCGCCGAAGAGGAGAGTCCAACCCCATTCCCAGAGCAAACAGGGTGGCAAGCGATCCAATCGCTGAACAATGGACCACTGGTTTGCCAGTTATGGTCGTGGCAACCACGACAGAGCCGCCGCCCTATCGCCACCACCACCCCGCCTCCTCAACCCGCAGCTAACGGCGTTGAGGCCCCTCTTGCAGCTGTTGATTTTGCCAACCGGCTCCGTAACAATCGGCAGCGACTCAAAAGCTGGTTACGGCGGGAAGAGATTCAATGCTACCGGCTGTATGACGCCGATCTACCCGAATATGCCGTAGCGATCGACATCTACGGGGAGCATGTCCACATTCAGGAATACCAAGCCCCAAGCAGTATTGATCCAGCCAAAGCGGCCGAAAGGCTGCAACAGGTGTTGATCACCGTACCACAGGTTCTTGATGTAGCCCCCACCCACATCCATCTAAAAACCCGTGCACCGCAGAAGGGTTCCAGTCAGTACCGAAAAATGGCCGATGTCGGGCAATTGCTGACCGTCACCGAGGGGGGTTTGCAGTTTCTGGTTAATCTGCCTGATTATCTTGACAGTGGCCTATTTTTAGATCATCGACGCACCCGCGCACTCATCCGCGAGCTGGCCAGTGGCGGTTCATTTCTTAATTTATTTGCTTACACCGGCAGCGCTTCGGTTTATGCTGCAGCTGGCGGGGCCCGACGCACGACCACCGTCGATCTCTCCCATACCTACCTGGATTGGGCACGACGCAACATGGGGTTGAACGGATTTCAGGAACAGCGTCATAGCTTTATCGAAGCAGACTGCCTCGCATGGATTGCAGCAGCGCCAGAGCGTTACGATCTGATCTTTCTTGATCCGCCCACCTTTTCCAACTCAAAAAAGATGTCATCCCACCTTGATTTGCAACGCGATCACGCGGCACTACTGATGCGGACAATGGAACTATTGAATCCTGGTGGAATTCTGTTATTCTCTAGCAATTATGCACGATTCAAATTGGATCGCCCAGCGTTGCCGGACGGTTGGGATTACCAAGATCTGTCCCGTGCGACGTTGTCGCCCGATTTTAACAGGAAAGCACGCCACCACCATTGTTGGCGCATTCAGCGTGTCGTCAAGTAGGCGTGTCGTCACATAGGCGTGTCATTCAACAGGGAGTATGCGGTAATGGTTGATAAGAAATTTCGTTTAGTCACAAGAAGTGATTTTGATGGGCTGGTCTGTGCTGTCCTATTGAAAGAGCTGAACATGATCGAAGAGATCAAGTTCGTGCACCCCAAGGACATGCAGGATGGTCGCATTGAGATCACCGGTGACGATATCACCACCAACTTGCCCTACGTCGACGGGGTACACCTAGCCTTTGATCACCATGCCAGTGAAGCCATTCGACGTGGTGATCAGGCGCCCAAAAATCACATTATTGATCCGGAAGCGCCTTCGGCAGCCCGGGTTGTCTATGACTATTTTGGTGGCATCAAGGCTTTCCCGCGGGTATCGCAGGAGATGATGCTGGCTGTTGACAAAGGCGACGCAGCACAGTTCAACCGTGAGGAAATCCTCCACCCAAAAGGGTGGGATTTGATGAATTTCATCATGGATGCCCGCACCGGTCTTGGGCGGTTTCGTACTTTTCGGATCTCCAATTATCAGCTCATGATGGAGCTGATCGACTACTGTCGTGAGCATAATATCGATGAAATCATGCAGCTGCCGGACGTGCAAGAACGGGCCCAGCTATACGCTGACCATGAGAAGGACTTTATAGCGCAAATCCATCGTTGTAGCCAAGTGTACGGCAATCTGGTGGTGCTTGATCTGCGTAAAGAAGAGACCATCTATGCCGGTAACCGCTTCATGATTTACGCGCTCTATCCAGACACCAATATCTCGATCCATATATTATGGGGTGTCAAGCAGCAAAACACCGTTTTTGCCATTGGCAAGTCGATCTTGAATCGTACTTCCAAGACTCATGTTGGTGAGTTAGCGCTTCATTACAACGGCGGCGGCCATCGCAACGCTGGCACCTGCCAGGTCGAGAACCATCAAGCGGAACAAACGCTACAGGAGCTGATCCAGCGCATTAATGCCGACGGCTAGTCAGCGGTGTGTGCCAGGGGGCCGTTAAAGTCGCGCCTCCCGGCCAATGCTTGGTAGAGGGTGGATTCATCCAGATACTCCAACTCGCCCCCCATGGGCAAGCCGTAAGCGAGTCGGGTGATGTGGCTAACGAAGGGAGTGGCCAGGGCGGCTAGGTACTGTCCGGTCACTTCTCCCTCGACGGTCGGGTTGGTGGCAATGATCAATTCTTGGATGGTGCCGTTGCGCAACCGTGCTTCCAGTGCTGCAATGTGGAGTTCACCCGGCCCAACTCCATCAAGAGGGCTGAGTCGTCCCCCCAACACATGATAGACACCGGTAAACAAGCCCGCGCGCTCCATAGCAAGGAGGTCAGATGGCTCTTCCAACACGCAGAGAAGTTGATGGTTGCGTTTCGTGCTGGAGCAGATCCAACACAAACGGTCCTCCGCTAGGTTGAAGCAACGTTCACAGAGGCAGACCCGGTCGCGCAGCTGCTCCAGCGCCCCGATCAGATTGGTAATCTCCGCCCCCCCCTTCTTCAGCAAGAACTGCACCATACGCTGGGCACTCTTCCGCCCAATACCGGGGAACCGTGATAAAGAAGCAACGGTGCGCTCAACAGAGGGAAGCCCGGTAACGCTCATGGTCAAAACAGTATGGTTAGGAAGACACGGTCAGAAAGGCAACCCAGGGATGTTCATGCCGCCTGTCAAACCGGACATACGCTGCTGGGTCATCTCCTGCACTTTTTTATTGGCGTCGTTGTAGGCAGCCGCCACCAAGTCTTCTAACAGTTCAATATCCGTTGCATCAACAACACTGGCCTCGATTTTGACCTTTTGCACCTCATGGACACCATTCATGACCACCTCGACCATACCACCACCAGCCTGTCCGGTGACATGGGTGGCGGCTACCTCTTCCTGTATTTTGGCCATGCCGGTCTGCATCTGCTGCAACTGTTTGAGCATATTGCCCATATTGCCCATACCACTGCCGAAACCTTTCATGGTATCATCAACCTTTCTCCTAATATATCATTTGGTTGCCTTAATTTGACCAAATAGGGATGGTCATTCTGCCCGAACAGGCTCGGCAATGCAAGGATGTACGCAACACCCTAGCGACACCACGAAATAATATATAAAGATCTTGCGAAATGCCAAGTCCATGTGAGGAAGGAAGGGCTCTTAGCTGCCAACAAGCGAAAATAATTGCATTCACCCTGCCCCCCAACTACAATGGCCTAGGGATCCGTTCATTACCTCTTTGGCCCTTAGATCGCTATTCTCCGGAGGGGATCGACCACCCGTCATGCCAAAAGAAACTCTTTACATTAACCAAAAAATCTGCCACAATCGACCAGCTCAGGGCTGTTTCATCCGCAAACAAATCTATTTCATTAAGGAGTTTCGCTCCATGCCTACGTCAGCTGTTGAGGACAAATCCTAATGCAGTTAGCTCATCAGGACCACGATGGTTTCTTTAAGGCATGGATCAACGATACCGAAACGATCCGTAATGTGTCGCAATCTTGGTTGCCGGAGCCCGTGCGGCAGGTGGTTGACCTGACGGTTGACCCGGAGGTTCTCGCAGTCAATTATGCTGGTCTTTACCATGGGCCCTCTTGCGCCGACTTCCTGATTAAGCTAGCCACTGTCGATGGCCCGCCGCTGCATGTCTATGTACTGTTTGAGCACAAAAGCCGCTTTGA
>JADGCM010000026.1 GCA_015228995.1 Magnetococcales bacterium | reverse complement strand
ATGAAGCCTCTCTACCGGCACAGGTTGCTGTCACGCACCGTTCTCTGTTTGATGGCAGCGTTGAGGGTATTCGTCACCTGGAACAGCCGGCTTTTTCGGTCCAATACCATCCGGAGGCAAGCCCGGGTCCCCACGACTCGCACTATCTGTTTCGTCAGTTTGCCGACCTCATGAACCAATCGCATTAGTTCGGACACTACCACCTATGCCTAAACGCACCGATATCCACAAAATTCTCATTATTGGTTCTGGTCCAATTGTCATTGGTCAGGCCTGCGAGTTCGACTATTCTGGCACCCAAGCCTGTAAGGCGTTGCGTGAAGAGGGTTATGAGGTGGTGTTGGTCAACTCGAACCCAGCCACCATCATGACCGATCCAGAACTCGCCTCACGCACTTACGTTGAGCCGATCACGCCGGCTATCGTCACCGAAATTATTGCTCAGGAACGACCCGATGCCCTGCTCCCTACCATGGGGGGGCAAACCGGCCTCAACGTGGCCCTTAAATTGGCCGATATGGGGGTGCTGGAGCAGTATGGCGTCGAATTGATTGGGGCCTCCCGTGCAGCCATTGCCAAGGCCGAGGATCGTGAGCAGTTTAAGCGGGCGATGGCTAAAATTGGCCTGGATGTGCCTCGTTCTGGTTTTGCCCATTCGTTATCAGAAGCACAGCAGGTCCTCACCGAGATTGGCTTTCCGGCCATCATCCGGCCTAGTTTTACCCTTGGTGGCAGTGGTGGCGGCATTGCCTATAACCCGGAGGAATACGAAGAGATGGTCCGGCGTGGTTTGGCGGCTTCTCCGACCAACGAGGTTCTTATAGAAGAATCGGTGCTGGGTTGGAAAGAGTTCGAGATGGAGGTGGTACGGGATCGCCAAGACAACGCCATCATCGTCTGCTCCATCGAAAATTTTGATGCCATGGGTATCCATACCGGTGATTCCATCACCGTGGCACCGGCTCAGACACTGACCGACAAAGAGTACCAGATCATGCGCAACGCCTCCATCGCGGTACTGCGTGAGATTGGTGTCGATACCGGTGGTTCTAACGTCCAGTTCGCGGTTAACCCGGTCAATGGTCGTATGGTTATCATTGAGATGAACCCGCGGGTGTCACGTTCGTCGGCACTGGCCTCCAAGGCTACCGGTTTTGCCATCGCCAAGGTGGCAGCCAAGTTGGCGGTCGGCTACACCCTGCCTGAAATCACCAACGATATTACCGGTAGTACACCGGCCTCTTTTGAGCCGAGTATCGACTACGTCGTCACCAAAATCCCCCGTTTTACCTTTGAGAAATTTCCGCAAGCGGAGGCATTGCTGACCATACAGATGAAATCGGTGGGCGAAGTGATGGCCATTGGCCGTACCTTCAAAGAGTCTCTGCAAAAGGCATTACGCTCGTTGGAGATCGGCTTGAGTGGCTTTGACGAGATGTTTGGCGAACAAACCGCCAAGTCTGAACGCAAGGATATGCTGAAACGGCAGCTAAACCGCCCTGGACCAGATCGTATTCTTTACGTCGCTGAGGCGTTACGTAACGGCAAAAGTATCGACTGGGTTTACCGTGAGAGTGCCATTGATCCCTGGTTTGTTGATCAAATCGCCCAAATTATCGAGGCAGAGCAGGCCCTGTCCGGTCAATCCCTGAAAACGATCACGGCGCAACAGATGCACCACCTCAAGGCCATGGGGTTCTCGGACCAACGTTTGGCCAAGTTGTTACATACCGATAGCGCTAAGGTCTCCCGCAAACGTCAGCGGCTGGGGGTACAGCCAGTCTATAAGCGTGTCGATACCTGTGCCGCCGAATTTGCCGCCCGTACCGCCTACATGTACTCGACCTACGAGGAGGAGTGCGAGTCAGAGCCGAGCAATAAGCGCAAAATCATGATCTTGGGTGGGGGTCCCAACCGTATTGGCCAGGGCATTGAATTCGATTATTGCTGCGTCCACGCCTCTTTTGCTCTCCGCGAAGCGGGCTATGAGACCATCATGGTCAATTGTAACCCAGAAACGGTCTCGACCGACTATGACACCTCCGATCGGCTTTATTTCGAGCCACTGACCCTAGAAGATGTATTGGCCATTGTCGCCATTGAGCGGCCTCTGGGGGTCATTGTCCAGTTTGGCGGTCAAACCCCTCTGAAATTGGCCAAGGCATTGGAAGCGGCCGGCGTACCCATCATCGGCACCTCTCCCGATGCCATTGATGTGGCTGAAGATCGCGAACGGTTCCAACAACTACTGCATCAGCTCAATCTGCGTCAGCCACGCAATGGCTTGGCGCGATCTGAACAAGAGGCCATTCGGGTGGCAGCAACGGTAGGATACCCGGTGGTGGTGCGCCCCTCTTACGTTCTCGGTGGTCGGGCCATGGAGATTGTTTACGATGAACACGATCTGACCCATTATATGCGCACAGCGGTGCGGGCCGCCCCTGACCACCCGGTCTTGATCGACCAATACCTGCGTGATGCGGTTGAGATCGACGTCGATTGTATCGCCGATGGTCAAACGGCCGTAGTGGGTGGGATTATGGAACACATTGAGGAAGCGGGTGTTCACTCGGGAGATTCAGCCTGTTCTTTGCCACCGCATTCACAGGGGGTGTTGGATTTGGTGCCCGAAATTGAGCGCCAGACCTTGATGTTGGCCAAAGCCTTGGGGGTTGTTGGTCTGATGAACATCCAGTTTGCCATCCGTGATGGGGTCATTTATCTGCTTGAAGTCAATCCACGTGCTTCACGCACAGTGCCCTTTGTTTCCAAGGCAACGGGTATCCCGCTGGCCAAGATCGCCGCCCGCCTCATGAGCGGTGAAACACTGGCGCAAGTTGGTCTGCTGGCGATGCCCAAACGCTCCCATGTTGCCGTCAAAGAGGCGGTGTTTCCATTTGAGAAATTCCCTGGAGTTGACACCGTTCTTGGACCGGAAATGAAATCGACGGGCGAGGTGATGGGGTTAGCCGACAGCTATGGGGTCGCATTCGCCAAAGCCCAGTTTGGAGCCGGCACATTTCTGCCTCAGCCTGAAGAGCTCAAGCCGCAGCAGATGATTTTTATCTCGGTTAAAGACGATGACAAGGTCGCTGCGGTTGAAGATGCGCGGCAGCTGCTAGCGCTGGGTTTTCGTCTCTGCGCCACCCGTGGCACAGCAACCGTGCTACAACAAGCAGGCTTGGCTGTTGATATCGTCAACAAGGTCAATGAGGGACGGCCCCACATCGTTGATCGCATGAAAAGCGGTGAGATCGCGCTGGTGTTTAATACCACCCAAGACAAGCAGGCCCTGGCCGACTCTTTTCCGATCCGACGTACCGCTCTCATGAGCCGTATCCCCTATTTCACCACTTTGGCTGGTATGCACGCGGCCGTAGCCGCGATCACTGCGGTTAAAAACTACGGATTTCAATGTAAGGCATTACAGGATTATTATTAGGAAATTTGTCTTCTCCCCCCCAACCCCCTCTCCCACAAGGGGAGAGGGGGAGTAAAGAACAGTCGAAGGCTTAGGAGTGAAAACAAGCAAGGATGAGTAATATGGTATCGCAAAAAGTTCCCATGACGTTGGAAGGAGCGGAGCTACTGCGTGCTGAACTAAAGCAGCGCCGCATGGTGGAACGCCCGCGCATTATCGAGCAAATTTCCGAAGCACGGGCCCACGGCGACCTGTCGGAAAATGCCGAATATGCCGCCGCTAAGGAGCAGCAATCGTTTAACGAGGGACGGATACAAGAGATAGAAGCCAAGTTGGCCAATGCTGAAATTGTCGATACCAGTCGTTTACGTGCCGACAAGGTGGTGTTCGGGGCCCATGTCTCTCTGCTGGACGAAGATAGTGAGGAGAAGACCGCCTATCATATCGTTGGTGTCGACGAAGCCAACCTCGATATCGGTAAAATTTCCTATACTAGCCCACTCGCTCGTGCCCTCATCGGTAAAGAGGTGGGAGATTCTGTGACCGTGATGGCTCCGGCTGGTAAGCGTCAATACGAAATACTCAGCATCCACTTCTGATGGGTCGTTCGTCAAGCCCACAGTGGTTGCGTGAGCATGCTGCTGATCCGTACGTGCGGGCTGCACAGCGAGATGGCTATCGTTCGCGGGCGGCCTACAAATTATTGGACTTGCAGCGTAGTGTCTCAGACCGCAATGGGGTCGTACAGCCGCTGCTGCGCGCCGGCATGGCCGTGCTCGACTTAGGTGCCGCCCCAGGGGGCTGGAGCCAAGTGGCGGCCCAGTTGATCGGTCCCTCTGGTCTGCTGTTGGCGGTTGATCTGCTCCCTATCGCTCCTATCAGCGGTGCTACCATCTTGCAGGGTGATTTTCTGCAAGAGAGCACTTTGGCTTGGATCCATACCCATCTCAACCAGCGTGGCTACAAGGGTGTCGATGTGCTGCTGTCAGATATGGCACCAAACCTCTCCGGCATCCGCGCCGCTGATCAAGCCCGCACGGCGCAATTGGTCGAAGACTTGCTGGCATTAACCCCAACCTTGGTGCGCCCCGGCGGCAGTCTGGTAGTCAAGCTGTTTCAGGGATCCGATAGTCAGGCGCTGCTGCAACAGGCGCGGCAGCTGTTTCGGCAAATTAAGCTGGTCAAACCAGATGCCAGCCGTGATCGCAGTGCTGAACATTATTTGGTTGGTATTCAGTTCCGAGAGTCTAACGGTATCCAAATTGGGCCTTCCACGTAAATGAATACATGGGATACTGAAAAGGAGAGGATTAACTTTAACAAACATGGGATTCATTTTTCGACAGCACTGAGCGTCTTGAATGATTTTGTGTCTTTAACGCGAGAAGATGATGACGTCGTTGGTGAGCAACGATTTGTAACCATTGGACTAGATGTGTTGGGACGGACTTTAGTGGTCGTATGGACGTATCGTGAAAATGAGATTCGATTAATTTCTGCGAGAAAAGCCACTAAGAAGGAGCAGGAGAAATATTATGAAGGATGAGTATGATTTTACCGGAGCTAAGAGAGGTCCTGTTATTCTGCCACAAGGCAAAACTAGACTTACTATTTATATGGACGATGGGTTATTCTCAGAACTGGAAAACAAATCTAGTTTAGCAGGCCACGGTATTCAAGAGACAATTCATCAAGCTGTTCAAGAATATCTCCATCGATCCAATGAGCCGATAGAGTCAACATTGCGCCGAGTACTAAGGGAAGAGTTACAGTTGCAGCATGTTGGTGGTTAAAAAGCGGATGGTGCAGTAGCACGGGGCAATCAACAGGAGAGGCTCATTGAAAATCATTAAACAAGGCATTACCTTCGACGATGTGCTGTTATTGCCAGCTTGGTCTGATGTACTACCAAAAGATGTTGATATTACCACCCATCTCACCCGCACCATCCGTCTCAATATCCCGCTGGTGGCGGCGGCTATGGATACAGTGACCGAATACCGGGCTGCTATTGCCATGGCACAGGAAGGTGGGATCGGTATCATCCATAAAAACATGTCGGCACGCGAACAGGCCCATCAGGTGCGTCTGGTCAAGCGCTTTGTCGCTGGTTTGGTGGTCAACCCCTGGACCATTGGTCCCGATGCCACCCTGGCCGATGCCATGCACATCATGCACGAGCATGGTATTTCTGGTATTCCAGTCACCGAAACCAATGGCCACTTGGTGGGCATTTTAACCAACCGTGACGTCCGCTTTGCCAACGACCCAGTCCAGCCGGTGCGCGAGCTGATGACCCCCAAAGAAAAATTGGTGACCGTACGCGAAGGGGTGATCATGGACGAAGCCAAGCGATTGCTCCACCAGCACCGTATTGAGAAATTATTGGTCGTCGATGGCGCTTTTCGCTGTGTTGGTCTCATTACAGTCAAAGATATTGAAAAAAGTCAGGCCTTTCCCCATGCCTGTAAAGATGACACCGGTCGGTTACGGGTCGGTGCTGCGGTGGGGGTTGATCGAGAGAGTCATAAACGTAGCCATGCACTGATCGAGGCTGGGGTCGATGTCATTGTTGTTGATACCGCTCATGGTCACTCAGCTGGTGTGATACAGATGGTGCGTTGGCTGCGACAACAACATCCTGATGTGCAGTTGATTGCTGGTAATATTGCCACTGGCGAAGCGGCGAAAGCATTGATTGACGCCGGCGTCGATGCCATTAAAGTGGGGATTGGCCCTGGGTCTATCTGCACCACGCGCATCGTCGCTGGGGTTGGGGTACCGCAAATGACCGCCGTTGCCGACTGTGCGGCTGCGGCCGATAGCGCTGGCATTCCCGTTATCGCCGATGGTGGAATTAAATTTTCTGGTGATGTCGCTAAGGCCATTGCCGCCGGTGCTTCCAGCGTCATGCTGGGTTCGATGTTTGCCGGTACCGATGAAGCCCCGGGGGATGTGTTTATCTATCAAGGACGTAGTTACAAAACCTATCGCGGCATGGGCTCAATCGGTGCCATGACCAGAGGCTCGAAAGACCGTTACTTCCAAGATGAGGTAGCCGAACCACAAAAGCTGGTACCGGAAGGGGTAGAAGGTCGGGTTCCTTACAAAGGGCCGTTGCATGGCATCATCCATCAATTAATCGGTGGTTTGCGAGCAGCGATGGGTTATACCGGCTGTGCCGATATTCCGGCGTTACGCAGCAAGCCGCAATTTATCCAGATCACCTCGGCTGGTCTCAAAGAGTCACACGTCCATGACGTCAGTATTACCAAGGAGTCGCCCAATTACCGATTGGAATAACCGCCCGCGCACCATCCTGATCACCGGCTGTTCATCGGGGATTGGTCGTGCTGTGGCCATCGGTCTGCAACAGCGGGGTTGGCGCGTCTTTGCGAGCGCCCGCCGGCCGGAATCGGTGACTGAGCTGGCTCAGCTGGGGCTGGAGTCTTTGCCGCTTGACTTGACCGATTCCCAGTCTATTCATCAGGCGGTGGCTACCGTTCTGGAACGTACAGGCGGGCAGCTGTATGCCCTATTTAACAACGGTGCTTACGCCCAACCAGGAGCGGTGGAGGATCTGCCGCGTGCGGCGTTGCAAGCACAGTTTGAGACCAATCTGTTCGGCACTCACGAGCTGACCTGCCAACTGTTGCCGACCATGCGGGCGCAACAATATGGCCGTATTATCCAGAACAGCTCGATTCTGGGCTTCATGGCCCTGAAATATCGCGGCGCTTATGTGGCCAGTAAATTTGCTCTGGAGGGATTAACCGATACCCTCCGTTTGGAACTGCGTGGCAGTGGCGTTGATGTGGTATTGATCGAACCAGGCCCCATCACCAGCAACATTCGTGACAATTCCTGCCGTGCCTTCCGACGGTTTATCGATCCGCTGCACAGCCCGCATCGTGGCGATTATGAGACCATGGCAACCCGCCTTTGCGATCCCCAAGCACCGCCGCATCCCTTTACGCTACCGCCAGAAGCGGTGCTGCAGCGGGTCATTCAAGCACTAGAAAGCCACCGTCCCCGCATACGTTATCCGATTACGATGCCGACGCATCTGTTCGCGGTTCTGAAGCGCCTATTGCCCCACCGAGCCTGTGATTGGCTATTAAGACGGGTTTAGACCATTTCATACCCCTCACCCTGCCCTCTCCCACAAGGGGAGAGGGTGAAGAAGGCTGCTTCATGCTCCCCCTCTCCCCTTGTGGGAGAGGGGGTCGGGGGGTGAGGGGAGGAAAAGGCGCTGATAAACCTGATGGGTGATCAACAGGCGATATAAAGTCTGGCGCAGCTCCTCGTCCTGGACCACAGCGCAGGCTTGCTCGGCCTTGATCCGCTCTTCTGGAGATGGCGGTGGCAAGCGATTGGGCTGGTACGGGGCGTAATGGGCTGACCGGCCTTGACCGCGCAACGTCCCCTGTTGCAACCGAATATCACGGACACTACCCTGGGGTAGCAGCTGCTGCACCTTGCCGAGTATCTCTGGTTTTAGGAAGGTGAGTTGTGTCATCCAGGTGGAGAGATCGACCCGAATCACCAGCACGCCATTGGTCAGACGTACCGGTTCGGTGTGGTTGGCAATCTGGTCACCAAAGATATGGCGCCAATAGCGTAACAACCCTTGGGCACGACTATTGGGATGCTCCAACAGTTTACCAGCGACGGAGCGGATGATGTCGCCAACTGGCTGCATGGTGTTGTCTATAGGTCAATCACCTCGACCTGCTCTACCGCTGTTTGGTCCTGCAAAAAGTGGTGAGCCACCTCACGAAAGCGGTCGGCAACATCCGTTACCAAAAAGGTAATCTGTTGCGATTGTCCCACTGCGGCCGGAAACAGAAGGTTGGCCGGCAGCCCAACCAGCGTCCGCGCCACCGCTGAGGCAGAATCCACCAGTTGCACCTCAGGACCAACCACCTCCTGAATGACCTGACGCAGCAATGGGTAATGGGTACAGCCTAAAATCAAGGTGTCGATGCCAGAGGCTGGCACTTCCCGCAACGACTCCTCGACCACCAAACGGGTGGCGGGGTGGCGATACCACCCCTCCTCCACCAACGGCACCAGCAGAGGACACGCCCACGAATGCACCGCAATCCCACCATCGATAGTAGCCAATGTTTGTGGATAGGCTTGGCTGGCAATGGTCGAACGGGTACCGATGACACCAATGCACCGATTGCGACTCACGGTCGCCGCTAAACGACAACCTGGCTCAATCACACCCATAGCAGGCGTCGGACAATAACGCCGCAGCGCTGTCAGACCCAATGCCGAAGCGGTATTACAAGCCACCACCAACAACTTAACGTGGCGGTCCAGTAGGGCCTGGGCCACCTGGATGGTATAACGTTCAACCGTGCGGGCCGATTTGGAACCGTAAGGAACCCGTGCGGTATCCCCCAAATAGATAAAACTCTCATGCGGAAACTGACGGATCAGTGCCTGTAAAACCGTTAGACCACCTACCCCAGAGTCGAAAATACCGATGGGACGATTATCGTGCCGCGCCAACGCCGTCATGATTCTGTAATTCCTCTAGACACTCACGGGCAATCTCGACCACCTCCGGGTCGGGGTCCACCAAACACCGTTGCCAGTAAGGCACCGCCTCGGCTGGCCATCCTAGGAGAGACAAATAGTAACAGGCATCGCCCCGCACCAGCGCCACCTCATGCTGGGTGAGCTGACCGAGCGGTTTCACCAAATCGGCCGTCACAGCTGTGCCACTCAACTCTTCCAGCACCGCCCCGACCCCCAAGCGGCTGTTGATCCCCACCTGAGTATCCGCCAACAAGTCTGCAAAAGCCTGGATCGACACCGACTGATAGCGGATTATCTGCTCGACCAGCTGACGCTGACCAGCGCTGAACAGATGATCGAAGTAAATGGCCATCCCCTTTTCAGAACGAACCACATCCAGCCAATAGCGCCACTCGGAGAGCGGGCGCTCTCCCTGAAAAATAAACGGCCCCGTTAGAACGTAGGGCACACTACGAATAGCCAACCGCTCCGCCCATTCTGGATGGTGGCTGATGTCGATACATTCCAGGCTGGCAATGACACCCTCGGCCAATAATTGCTGCAACGACTGCTGACTGGCGGCACAGTGACCACAACCCGGCATCGTCAATAAAAGGACCGCTGCTGTTGAGTTATTCACCTGTTTCGACCAGTCTTTTATCCCTGGGGCGATGCCCCAGGAGACAGGAGCACCCTGCGGTTGGTTTCAACTCTCTTCGTCGCCACTATCGGCAGTATCGGCAATACGGCCAATGGATACCACCCGCTCACCGCCATCACGGACGTTAAGCACCTTGACCCCCTGGGCATTCCGTCCCACACAGGCGATGCTGTCCACCCCGGTACGCAACACTGTTCCTTGGTCGGTGATGACCATGATTTCGTCACCAGGCCAAACCGTCAAGACACCGACAATACCACCATTGCGCACGTTGGTGATCATCCCGATCACCCCCTGGGTACCACGCCCTTTGGTGGGAAACATCCGTTCGGCAGTACGCTTACCGTAGCCCTGTTCGGTAATGGTCAACACTTCACAGCCGGGCTCCAATACCGTCAGAGCCATAACCTGATCGTCCGGGCGCAAGCGCATGCCACGCACCCCACGCGCCACCCGACCGGTACGGCGCAGCTGGCTGGTACGACAACGGACCACCTTGCCTTGGCGTGACATTAATAGAATTTGCCCTGGTTGTTGGACAACTGCGGCCTCTTCCTCTCCGCCCGCGTCATCCACCTCCTCTGAATCGACTTCAATCGATAGCTCCTCGCTACCATCCCCCTCTTCTTCCTCTTCTGGCACAGACACCGCCACTTCATCGGGCAACAGAGGCAGTAAAGCGACACCGATTAGGTCGTCATCCTCCTGCAGGTCAATCGCACGCAAGCCATTGGTACGGATTCTGGTAAAAGAGGTCAAAGCGGTTTTCTTGATCAAACCACGTCGCGTTGCAAACAGCAAATCCCAACGGTTCATTTGTTCCTGTGGTACCGTCACCGGTAGAATTTGGCGTACCTTCTCCCCCTCCTCCAGGGCCAATAAATTGACCAAGGCCTTCCCACGGGCGATCCGACTCCCTAACGGAATCTCATAGACCTTGAGCCGAAATACGCGGCCTCGATCGGTAAAACAAAAGATGGTGTCATGAGAATTGGTGATGAAGATCTGTTCGATAAAATCCTCCTCACGCATGCCCGTAGCGCTGCGCCCCTTGCCGCCCCGCCGCTGGGCACGGTAATCCTCACTCGGCTGCCGTTTGACGTAACCGGCATGGCTCACCGTCACCACCATTTCCCCTTGGGGAATCAGATCGGCATCGGACAGGTCAGCCGCATCATCAAGAATTTCGGTACGTCTGGCATCGGCAAATTGGGCCTTGATCTCCAGCAGCTCACGGCGAATCACCGCCATCAGTTCTTGATCTGACGCTAAAATGGCCCGTAACCGACCTATTTCGGCCAAAATCTGGCTGAATTCATCGACAATTTTTTCTTGCTCTAGACCGGTGAGCCGTTGCAGCCGCATGTCCAGAATGGCCTGCGCCTGGGTATCGGAAAAACGGTAGCCGCCCTCGACGAAACAAGCCGAGGCGTTTTGCCCGTTCTCTTGCCCACTCTCTTGAGTGGCACGCAACAGCAATGCCTCGACCTCATCACGGCGCCACAATTGCTCCAACAGCTGCGCTTTGGCCTCAGACGGCGTTGCGGCTTGCCGGATAATGGCGATGACCCGATCAATATTAGCCAGTGCCACCGTCAACCCTTCCAGGATATGGCTGCGGGCTTGCGCTTTGTGCAGCTCAAACAAGGTACGCCGGGTAATGACCTCACGACGATGCCGCAGAAACGCCTCTAGAATCTGCTTCAGAGCCAACATCATCGGCTGGCCATCGACCAGGGCCAAGGCATTGACCCCAAAGGTGGTCTGCATGGCGGTGTGTTTCCACAGCTGGTTTAAGACCACCTCGGCCTGGGCATCACGCTTAATCTCAATGACGACCCGCATCCCCTCGCGATTAGACTCATCACGTAAATCGGAGATGCCAACTATCTTTTTCTCTCGCACCAAGTCGGCAATGCGCTCCACTAGACGCGCCTTATTGACTTGGTAAGGCAATTCGTAAATGATTAGCGACTCGCGGTTATCACGGCGCGTTTCGATGCGTGTCCGTGCCCGCACCACCACCGAACCACGACCCGTTTCGTAGGCTTGTCGGATAGCGCTGCGGCCGTGAATCACCCCGCCAGTAGGAAAGTCAGGCCCCGGCAACCAACGCATTAAGGCACGATTGTCTAGATCGGGCTGATCAATGAGGGCGCAGACGGCATCAATCACCTCTCCTAGGTTGTGGGGGGGAATGTTGGTCGCCATGCCAACAGCGATACCCGAACTACCGTTAACCAGCAGATTGGGGAATTTATTGGGCAGTACCAGTGGTTCAGTCAGCGAACCGTCGTAATTGGGACCAAAAGGTACGGTTTCCTTATCGATGTCGGCCAGCATCTCCTGGGCCAGCCGACTCATACGCACCTCGGTGTAGCGCATGGCTGCCGCCGCGTCCCCGTCTACTGAGCCGAAGTTACCCTGGCCATCGACCAACAAGTGGCGCATCGAAAAATCCTGCGCCATACGGACGATGGTATCGTAGACCGCCACATCGCCATGCGGATGGTACTTACCGATGACATCACCGACCACACGCGCCGATTTTTTATAGGCTTTGTTCCAGTCGTTACCCAGCTCATTCATAGCATGGAGCACCCGCCGATGGACCGGCTTGAGGCCATCGCGCACGTCCGGCAATGCCCGCCCGACAATGACGCTCATGGCATAATCGAGATAGGAACGCTCCATCTCGTTTTCGATGTTTACGGAACTACTCACTTTATCGACTTGGTCCATAACTTATCCACATAGAACCGGTAGATGTCGTCTTCTCCCCTCACCCCCCAACCCCCTCTCCCACAAGGGGAGAGGGGGAGCATGAAAGGGGCTTGAGAAACGGACAGAGCCCCCCTCACCCCCCAACCCCCTCTCCCACAAGGGGAGAGGGGGAGCACGAAAGGGTGCCAAAAGCGCACAGAGTACTACAAATATCCCATCCAGACACAGAAAAATCGCTTATTGAGGCGCTACTACCGGTAGCCCCTTATCCATCCAACCCATGATTCCCCGACGGACATTATACACTTTGAGATAGCCCATCTTTTCCATCATGTGGCGGGCAACGATATCGCTGCGGTTACCGGTACGACAGATCAGGATGACCGGTGCTTCTTTGTTGACCTCCTGGGTCAACCGGGTAAAAAAATCTGGCATCGGTTTACCGTTTTGATCGACAAAAGTCAGCAGACGACTGCCGGCAACGATACCTGTCTGACGCCACTCGTCTGGACGACGAATATCATACATCGGCACTCCCTGAGTCTGTAACGCCCGAACACCATCGTTATCGATATTGGTATAGGGGGGCTCAGCACAGCCCGAGGCAAGACCCAACGACAACAGCAAAGCCCCAACAAGACGGTTGGTCATTATAAACAATCCTTATTCGGGGGGTGAGGGGTACCAAAAATATCTTCCAGCGAATGTGCGTCCACAAATCGATCCGCCCATTCTCCACAACAGCTCTACTCTAGCATTGAGAACCTTTTGCTCAACCCAACCAGGAACAATCAAAGCTGACTAGCTGTCGTTGTTTTAAGGGCACAACATCCTCCAATAAGATATAACGAAACAGAACAGACCAGCAATCCGCTGACGCTCAAAACCACGGGGCAAGAATGGGGAACTCACACGGGAGGGCATCCCCCTCCATTGCTGGAGGGGGATGAGAGGAGGATAGAAAACTAGCCGGACAACAACGCTAGCTGATTGTCTAACATATTAGAGCCATCACCACTGGTAAGCGCAAAGCCCACGCTACTACTCGCAGCACCAATATCGATTGGGCTGCTATAGCTTTGCAAAGCACGAGACAGGCTCGCTGCCGCCACGGTAATACTTAAAGCACTGGAAGCTTTGCTGACATTACCGGCCAAGTCGGTCTGAATAGCCTTGATATTGGGATACTTCCCAGCTGGCAAATCATCGGTGATATCGACACTGCTCCAGCCGCCATTACTTTCAACCTGAAGCACCTCGCCAATTCGCTCACCCACATCAACCAGACCATTATTGTTGACATCGTTGAAGAGAGTAAGACTGGCTCCAGCTTCACCCTTACCACTAATGAAGTTGGTCGAGGAGCTAAACTTCAAGCTAGCCGGTGCTGCTGGGGCGGTGCCATCCACCGTAAATAACAAAGCCTCACTCAATTCCGGCGACGCATTACCAGCCAGATCGGTCTGCTGCGCAACCAGCGTGTGCTTACCAGCACTAATCTTAGGAATGGTAACGCTCCAAGCACCCTCGCTATCGGCAATACCGGTAGCAATGCTCTTTTTGTTCTCCAATAGAATGATGCCCGCACCCGGCTCACCGGTACCAGAGATGACCAAGCCAGCCGTCTTGTTGGTGATGAAGCTCTCATCTTCCAGTCGAGCCGCACCAGTAATTGTCAACTCGGTCGGCGCGCTATCGGGCCCATTTTGATCCACCACCAATGTGAACGGCGCTGAGGGCTCGCTCTCGCTGCCATCTTTATTGGTCTGGGTAGCGGTGATAACATAGGTACCCTCTGACAAGGAAAGATCGGTCTTCCACAGACCTTTCGACACCGTCGCGTTAGCAGTCTCCTCACCATCAACAAGTAGCTTAACACGGGTACCGGTAGCGGTACCAGACAGGGTCAAACCACTGTTTTTGTTGGTGATATTATCACTCTTAGAAACACCGGTATCGTCATCGGTGGCCAAGTCAAGATTACCCGGGGTGTTGACGATAACCGTCAATGCCGTCGCCGACACTTTACTGGCGGTACCCGCCAAGTTGGTTTGGAAGGCCCGGACGGTATTGGTGCCACCAGAAAGGTTGACATCGGCAACAGACCAGATTCCACCATCAACCACGATAGGTGCGGCGGTTACCAACAGCTCACCGGCATCCACCTTGCTGTTCTTGTTGGCATCATTGAACACCGTTACAACAGCACCATCTTCGCCCGTGCCGGTAATGATGACCCCAACACCAGTCTCCAACGTCTGGGTATTGCCAATCAGCTCGTTCACCTGCATCCCAGCCGGAGCAGCGGGAACCGTGGCATTCACTGAAACCGCCAACCCCTCCGATTTGCCGCTCAAACCACCATCACCAATCTGATCTGCCACAAAAGTGTGTACCCCATTGCTCAAGCTGGCAATCTTGACGTTCCAAGCTCCATCTTTGGTGGCAACAGCGGTACCAACGGCCTTGCTAACCCCAACCCCCTCCTCGTACAGGGTAATCTTGGTGTTCGGGATCGCCCCAGCACCAACAATGGTCAACGCCTTATTCTTACCGGTGATACCATCTTTGAAGGTCTCCGGCATGGCGGCAATACCGGTGTCATCGGCTGCCAACAGGGTTGGCGCAGGCGGCGCTTCCGTCGGCAGAATATCGATCACTTTGAGATTCAACGGCGCCGACGCCGGACTCAGGTTACCGGCCAGATCCATCTGTTTCGCTACGATGGCGTAATCACCAACCGCCAGCTCCTCAGTCTCCGCGATCTTCGCTGACCAATTGCCCTTGGCATCAACTACAGCAACTGCCACCGGCCCTTCTAGCTCCCCGCCGTCAGTCCCCGCAAACAGCTCCACCCGCAGGCCCTTCTCGCCGACACCGGTGATGACTAGGTTTTCCTTCACCCCGGTAATATTGTCACTGTTAACGGCACCAGTGTCAGAGGTGGCCGCTAAGTCCAGCTTGGCCGGTGCCAATGGCGGCGAGGTATCGACCACCACGCTCATTGCTGGCGAGACCTTACTCATGTTACCAGCCAAATCGGTCTGCAACGCGACGATGCTGTGGGTCCCGCCCGCCAACAACTCGAAATTACCTTCCCAAGTCCCATCTTCACCAACCACGATCGGCCCAGGCAATATGACGGGCCCTTCACCCCCAGGCTCACCCTCACCCTCAGGACCAGGCTCACCGGCATCGGTAGCAGGACCAACCGCCTTAAACTCACCGGTATCCCACTTGCCGTTCTTGTTTTTGTCGGCAAAAAGGATGATATGGTTACCGGCCTCACCAGTGCCTTTAATGGTGAGATCCTCGGTGACAGCGGTAATGTTATCGGTGCTGTACAGACCTAAATCGTCCTCGTCAACCAGATTCAGCCCACCAGGAACTGCTGGCGCCGTAAAATCGACCGTCACATCCAACGGCTCAGAGGCCGGACTCGGCTCACCATCAACAACCTGCGTCGCCGTGAACGAATGCGGCCCAGCGGCCAGACCCTTAACAACGATGCTCCAATTGCCAGCCGCGCCAACTTTGGTCGTGCCCTTGGAGGTAGAGCCATCGAACAAAGTTACAACGGTACCAACCCCAGCGTCGCTGCTACCAGTAATGGTCACGTCCTTTTTACTGGTGATTCCATCCGAACTGGAGATACCGGTATCATCCTTTGCCAGCAGCATCACTTCAGTCGGCGCCGTGGTCGCGGTAGAGCCTTCGGTTATCTCAACCGTGATAGACTCTGAAGGCTCACCCAAATTACCGGCCACATCACCAGCCGCCGCTGCAATCTCGTGGGAACCACCCTCCAAGTCGATATCCATCGTCCACTTGCCGCCCGATACGGTGGCCGTCTTCA
>JADGCM010000263.1 GCA_015228995.1 Magnetococcales bacterium | reverse complement strand
ATTACAGCTGGGCCAATTCTATGCCGATGGCATAGAGATCCCACAGGACTACGCTGAGGCGGCGCAGTGGTATCGATTGGCCGCCAGACAGGGGTTGCCCCAAGCTCAGGTCGATTTAGGCCATCTGTATCGTGCCGGTCAGGGCGTGACCCAAGATTATGACGAAGCATTCAGCTGGTATTTCAAAGCGGCTGAGCAGAATTACGCCGCTGCCCAATTTTATATTGGGCAGCTCTGCCGTGCCGGGCAGGGGGTGCCACAAGATAACACCGAAGCCGCCAACTGGTATCGTTTGGCGGCTGAGCAAGGCTATGCCAATGCCCAGATCAATCTCGGCCACCTCTATCATAGAGGTCAAGGGGTCAGCCAAAGCTACAAGGAGGCCCTGCATTGGTATCGCCTCGCCGCTGAACAAGGCCATGCCATCGCCCAAATTAGTCTTGGCAATTTGTACCATAAAGGACATGGCGTTCCCCAAAACCACCAAGAGGCCATTAAATGGTATCGTCTTGCTGCCGAACAGGGAGACCGCAATGCTTTGACCAATCTCGGTGTCATGTATAGCCAGGGCACCGGAGTGCCACAAGATTATCGAGAAGCGGTGAAGTGGTATCGATTGGCCGCTGATCAGGGCCACGCTACCGCGCAAATGAGCCTGGGTGTTCTTTACAGCCAGGGCGCAGCCGATCTACCACAAGACCACAAAGAGGCGTTGAGGTGGTACCGATTGGCTGCTGACCAGGGACACGCTACCGCTGCCTTCAACCTCGGAAATCTCTATGCGGATGGTTCTGGCATACCGCAAGACTACAAAGCGGCAGTCAAATGGTACCGTAAGGCAGCTGATCAAGGCCACAGCAGCGCTCAAAATAGCCTTGGTAATCGCTACCGCCAAGGACAAGGCGTGCCACAAGACTACAAAGAAGCTGTCAAGTGGTACCGTCTTGCCGCTGACCAAGGGGATGTCTACGCCCAAAACAACCTTGGTATGATCTACTATCTCGGGGAAGGCATGCCTCAAGACTATGTGCAGGCCTGTTTATGGTTCTTATTGGCAGCAGCAAAAGGCAACAAAAACGCCATTAAGGCGTATGGTAACATTGCTAAAAAGATGACCGAAGAGCAACTCATCCAGGCCCAAGAGCTGGCCCAGCGTTGGAAACCGACCGGGCCCCCCTCACCCCTCACCCCCCTCTCCCACAAGGGGAGAGGGGAGAGGAAGTAATTTTGGCCCCCCTCACCCCCCAACCCCTCTCCCACAAGGGGAGAGGGGGAGATGGAGCGCGAATGACAAAGATAATGCCAAAGATAATGATCATCGCCGGGGAGGCCTCTGGTGACCTACTTGGTGCTGATTTACTCACCCAGCTGCGTTTAAGAGTGCCAGACCTGACCGTGTTGGGCGTAGGGGGGCCACGCTTGCAGGCGGCTGGCTTGCCGCCTAGCCCTTTTGACATCCATGACTTGGCCATCATCGGCCTAGCCGAAGTGGTACGGCGGTTGCCGCGTCTATGGCAGATTCACCACTACCTGACCCAACAGCTCAAGCAGCACCACCCCGACCTACTATTGACCATCGATCTGCCCGATTTCAATCTACTACTCGCCCGTCGTGCCTGTCGGCTCGGCGTTCCAGCCATACACTACGTCTCACCCCAAATCTGGGCCTGGCGCACCGGTCGCATCCGCACCATGGCTCGGCTCTATCGTCATCTGCTCACCCTATTCCCATTTGAACCGCCCCTGTTTGCCGGCAGTGGCCTGCCCGTCACCTTTGTCGGCCATCCGTTGGTGCAACGGGCCACCCCAAGTCGAGATAGGCAGGCGATGCGGCGCCAGTTGGGATTCGCCATCAATGAACCCCTGGTCGCCCTATTGCCCGGCAGCCGTATGAGTGAATTGCAACGCTTGTTACCACCGATGTTGCAAACAGCCCAGCAACTGCGTCAGCAGACCCCGCCGGTACAAGCAGCACTCGCTTTAGCAGAAGGAGTGAGTCGCGAGCAACTGCTCTCCTGTTGCGATGGCAACTGGCCAAAGGAAATCCCTGTTTGCCACCACGATACCTACAACCTGCTCCATGCTGCCGACGTGGCCTTAGTGGCTTCTGGAACGGCGACACTGGAGTGCGCCTTGATTGGCACACCGATGGTGGTGGTCTACCGGGTCCATCCGCTCACCTACGCCATCGGGCGGCGTCTCATTCGGGTGCCCTT